>JBFKDP010000170.1:0-8585 GCA_041619575.1 Litorivivens sp. | reverse complement strand
TGGGCCAAGGCATCGTAGTCTGTCGGCAGCCAGCCAAATTCATGCATCAGCGGACCTATGACCACCGCACTGTCGACAACGCGACCGGTAACGACAATATCCGCACCTGCGGCCAGTGCTTCAGCAATGGGCTGGGCACCCAGATAAGCATTCATGCTGGCAAGCCGCTCCGGCAACGCCGCGCCGCTTTCCATTTCGGTGAGTTCAGCAGAAAGCTCCTCGCGCCGCATCGACAGATCGTCACCAAAAACACCGGCGACCTTGAGCGACAGCCCCTTATCCGCACAGAGTTGTCGCAGAGCCGCAATACAACCCGGCACATTGACGCCGCCGGCGTTGGCGACAACCTTAATGCCCTTGGCGGCGCAATCTGCAATGACGTCCGCCATCGCGACGGTGACGAAGTCCAGCGCGAAGCCAAGACGCTCATCCCGGGATTTCGCTTTTGCCAGAATACCCATGGTCACTTCGGCGAGATAGTCAAAAACCAGATAATCAATATCGCCTTTTTCCACTAACTGCCGGGCAGCCAGCTGACTGTCGCCATAAAAGGCCGAGGCACAGCCAATCCGCAGAGGTTTATCGCTCATGCGCTTTCAGCCTCCTCGACCACTGCCAGAATCTGTCGTGCCTTGACCTGCTGACCGACTTCGCAGGAAAGGCTTTGTACCACACCGGCAACACCCGCCTTCAGTGGATGCTCCATTTTCATTGCCTCGAGAACAATCAAGGTATCGCCCGCGGCAACAGTCTGACCGGGCTCAACATTAACGGCCACAATGGCCCCATCCATCGATGCCTTGAGCTGACCGCTGCCCGTAGCACCTGCGGCTGCTGCCGGCGTATGGGTATCGTTGCTGAACAAAAAGTGGCCGCGACCATCATCGAGCGCCAAGTGGTTGCCATCAACCGCGTATGCGACGCGCTCTCGGAGGCCGTCATGAACAAAGGTGCAGTAGCTCCCCTCCCGCTTGACCACCTGCAGCGTTTGCGATTCATTTCCCACAACAACACTGAAACGCTTGTCCTCGACAGACAGTGCCACCCGGTAATGTTCACCCTCGCAAGCCAGGCGATACACATAACTTTTGGGTGTACTTGCGCGCCATTGATAGCTTGCGTCACAAGTGGCAACACCCTCCTCGAAATAGAGCACCGCCGCATGCGCCAGCGTCAGTGACGTCGGCTTTTTCTCTTTCATGCTGACATCGCCAGCAAAGTGATCTTCAATAAACGCCGTGGTGGCGGCGCCCTCACAAAAGACTGGGTGGCGCAGAATATTTTGCAGGAACAACTTGTTATTATTCAGACCGAGTAGAGTCGTGTCCTGAACGGCTGAGGCCAGCCTCCGAAGCGCTTCGCGTCGATTGTCGCCGTAGGCAATCAATTTGGCCAACATGGGGTCGTAGTGAGGACTGACAACCTGTCCGTTGGCAATACCGCTGTCAACGCGAATGCCTGCGCGGACTGGTGCACCCCAATGTAAAACCTGCCCCGTCTGCGGCATAAACTGGTTACGCGGATCCTCTGCATAAAGGCGAACCTCTACCGCGTGCCCCTGCATTTTGATGTCACCTTGCTTCAGGGGCAATGCTTCACCTGCCGCAACGCGCAACTGCCAGGCCACCAGATCCTGTCCGGTTACCAACTCGGTGACTGGGTGCTCAACCTGCAAACGGGTATTCATTTCCAGAAAGTAAAAGTTGCGCTCGCTATCGACCAGAAACTCGACAGTACCTGCACCGAGGTAGCTGCAGGCGAGCGCCGCACCCACCGCAGCTTTACCCATTTGCTCACGCAGATCGTCGTCCATAAAAGGCGAAGGCGCCTCTTCCACTACTTTCTGATGGCGGCGCTGCACCGAACAATCGCGCTCGCCAAGGTAAACACAATTGCCGTAGCTGTCGGCAAACACCTGAATTTCAATATGCCGCGGCTGCAGAACGGCCCGCTCCAATATCAGTTCATCACTGCCAAAAGCCGACAGCGCTTCAGAACGGGCGGTTGAAATTTGTTCAGCTAAATCTCCCAGGCGCTGTACCAGGCGCATACCGCGACCGCCACCACCGGCAGAGGCCTTTACCATCAAGGGAAATCCGATGCGCTCACCCTCAGCCAGCAAGGTTGCGTCACTTTGATCGGCGCCTTCATAGCCAGGCACACAGGGAACCCCGGCCTCCAGCATGGCAATTTTAGACAGTCGCTTACTGCCCATCAGGGCAATTGCATCAGGACTCGGACCGATAAAGATAAGACCCGCCGTTTCACAGGCTCGTGCAAAATCGGCATTCTCTGATAGAAAGCCGTAGCCGGGGTGGACCGCATCGGCGCCAGCCAATTGCGCGGCCTCAATAATCTTGTCGCCACACAAGTAAGATTCGGCCGCAGTAGCCGCGCCAATGCATACAGCCTGATCCGCCAATTCGACATGCGGTGCGGCGGTATCGGCCTCGCTGTACACAGCAACCGTACGAAAGCCCAGTTGTTTGGCAGTACGTATAACCCGGACAGCAATTTCACCCCGGTTGGCAATCAGTATTTTTTCCATGACCTTCACTCTCAATGCTCATTTGCCCAAAGGGGTTTTCGTTTTTCAATAAAGGCCCGTGTACCTTCCTGCCCCTCTTCACTGTTCAACGCAGCAGCAAACTGATCCGAGGCTTTATCAAGCAATGACTCCAGCTCGGTGTGCCCCACTTCCTGCATCAAGGCTTTGGTAAGAGCATTGGCTTGCGGTGCACAGCGGCGCACACCGCTAAGCACACTCTCCAAACGGGATTGCATCTCCTCTGGACCATCCACCAAAAAGTGCACGAGCCCCATAGCCAAGGCTTCATCGCCTTTGATTCGCTGCGCCGTTAATGCCAGGCGACGAGCCTGAGTGAGACCGATTCGCAGTACAACAAAGGGGGCGATCTGCGCCGGAATAATGCCCAAACCGGTTTCCGGCATAGCAAAGGTCGCTTCCCTGTCTGCTATGGCGATATCTGAGATACACGCCAGCCCGAAACCGCCGCCGAGCACCGCACCCTCAAGGACACAGACAACGACTTGAGGAGCCCGATTCACGCGCGTAATCATATGGCCAAAACTGCGATTAAAATTCCAGGCCGCCTGCTCCGCCGATAGCGGATTGCCATCAGCGCCGCGCTGTTGATCGTTCATGCCGGCGATGTCACCACCGGAACAGAAATTGCCCTGCGCACCGCGCAACACGACAGCACGAATTTTTCGATCATCTTCAATGGCAGAAAACACCCCCATCATTTCCTCGACTAAGCGAGCATTCATTGCATTGCGTTTTTGCGGCCGGTTAAGCGTGATCGTCAGAACACCGTCGGTGTTCTCCAGTAATAGCTCCTGACATTCAGGCAACATAATGTGCTCCGTTTAACTGTGCGACCAACATTCTGCGCTAGAGGCGCGCTACACCGAAGGTGTTCGGATTCAGGCTTCGGCAATCACCTTCCTTGCAAACACTTAAAGCAAACGCAACGACAGAACGGGTATCGCGTGGATCAATAATGCCGTCATCCCAGACCCGGGCAGTGTTCGCCAGCGCATGTGATTTTGCAGCCATGGTATCGACCGTGTCTTTTTCCAACGCATCGAGCAATTCGTTATTGACCTCACCCGCACGTCGCATTTTGGCCTCTCCCACCTGACGCATAACACTGCCAGCCTGTGCCGGTCCCATAACAGACACTACGGTACGCGGCCAGGCAAACATAAACCGGGGCTCCATGCCCCGACCGCACATGGCGTAGTTTCCGGCACCGTAGGATCCCCCGACCACGACACTGATACGTGGCACCGTGGCATTGGTTACAGCCTGAATCAGTTTGGAACCGTGCTTGATGATGCCTGCCTGCTCGGCTTCAGTGCCGACAATAAAACCGGTGGTATTGTGCAAAAATAGCAATGGCGTTCCCGCCTGTTCGCACAACTGTATGAACTGCCCCGCCTTGGCCGCACCTTTGGCTGTAATCGGGCCGTTGTTACCAATCACGCCACAACTCATGCCTTCGATGGTGACATGCCCGCATACGGTGCCCAAATCGAAGTCGGGCTTGAACTCTAAAAAATCAGATGCATCGGCAAGTCGCGCAATGATTTCCTTTACGTCATAGGGTGTTTTCGGATCTTCAGGAACAATGCCCAGCAAGTCTTCGCCAGCGTAGCGCGGGGGTTCAAAATCCCTTCGCTCTAGAGATGAAAGATTGTTATTCCAGCCGAGTTTACCCGCAATTTCGCGTGCAATGCGTATGCCATCACCATCATTTTCAGCAAGGTAGTCCGCCGTACCCGCCAGCTCAGCATGCATCTCGGCACCGCCGATTTCTTCGTCGCTGGCCACTTCACCCGTTGCCGCCTTGAGCAGCGCGGGGCCGGCCAAATAGACCGTAGACTGCTTGCGGATCATGATCACGTAGTCAGACAGCCCCGGTTGATAGGCACCTCCGGCGGTCGCACTGCCGTGCACAACGGTGATCTGCGGAATGCCAGCCGCCGACAATTTGGCCTGAATCGCAAAACCAGAGCCCGAGGGCCCAAAAAAATCACCCAGCAATTTCAAGTTGCCACCACCGCTTTGTGCGAGTGTTATGACTGGCAGTTTGTTCTCCATCGCAATACGCATCATGCGTTGACGTTTGGTACTACCCAGCGGGGTTATGCTGCCGCCTTTGGTCAAATAGTCATCCACCATCACCATGGCGCGGACACCCGCAACGTAGCCAATGCCAGCGATGCAACTACCGCCAGCCCCAGAGCCATCCCGGTCTTCTTCCTGCATGTAGCCACACAGTGTCGACAGTTCCAGAAAAGGCGTACCGGCATCGAGCAGACTGCTCAAGCGTTCACGCGGCGGCAACAGTCCCCGCTCGCGATACCGCGGCGCCTTTACCTCAGCAGCCTGTACAACGCGCTGCTCGATGCTGCGAAATTCATTGACAGCGTCCAGCATGACTTCAGCATTGCGCTTGAAGTTGTCCGATTGCGTGTCGACTTCTGATTCTATAACGGCCATGTCGATATCCTGTATTTGTCACCTGGCTATCAGGCGGCGATCATCACTTTTTCTTGCTAGGCAAAGTACCCATCATTTTGCAAATAATGCTCAGCATAACTTCGTCAGCGCCACCGCCAATTGAAGTCAGCCGAGTATCCCGATAGGCACGGGCAATAGGGTTATCCCACATAAATCCCATTCCTCCCCAGTATTGCAGACAGGCATCGGTCACTTCGCGCTGCAATCGTCCGACCTTCAACTTCGCCATTGAGGCTTTGAGGGTAACGTCATCACCATGGATATAGCCCTCCACTGCGTCGTAAATCAGTGCCCGCAGCGCCTCCACTTCGGTCTGGAGCTCAGCCATTCTGAAATGCACAACCTGGTTGTCGAGCACTGACTGGCCAAATATTTTCCGCTCGCGGGTATACTCAATCGTTTTCTGAATACACTTTTCCATACCTTTGATGCCGCCCGCAGCAGCAAATAGCCGCTCCTCCTGAAACTGCAGCATTTGGTAGATAAATCCCTGCCCCTCCTCACCCACCAAATTGCGCTGCGGTACGCGCACGTCATCAAAAAAGACCTGCGCCGTATCCGACGAACGCATACCCAACTTGTTCAGCCGCTCGGAAAAGGAAACCCCCGGCGTTTTGGCGGGCACAATAATCAGTGATTTATTCGCGTGGGGTTTGCCCTCACTGGTATTGGCCAGCAGGCAGAAAAAATCCGCCTGCGTGGAATTGGTGATCCACATTTTGGAACCGTTGATAACATAGTCATCGCCGTCCTTGCGCGCCGTGGTTTTTATTGCGGCAACATCGGAGCCAGCGTGAGGCTCACTCACCGCGATGGAGAAAACAGCATCGCCAGCGATCGCTGGCGTCAGAAATTCCCGCCGCAGTTCATCGCTGCCAAACTTGGCAAGTGCCGGTGTTGCCATATCGGTCTGCACGCCGATGCCCATGGAAACACCGCCACTATTGATCAAACCCAACTGCTCGGAGAAGGCAATTTGATAACTGTAATCCAGGCCCATGCCGCCGTACTCGGCAGGCTTGGCAATACCCAGGAGGCCAAGATCACCCATCTTCTTAAACACTTCATGTGCCGGGAAAATGCCTTCTTTCTCCCACTCTTCGGTGTAGGGGTTTATTTCCTTCTCGATAAACTGCTCGGTGGTCTGGCAGATGGCATGATGCTCGTCGGTAAATCGCATAGTGGTCTCCTAGTCGTTTTTATTCTTTCTAGCTGCCCGCTGTGCAGGCGAAAGTAGTAATCGTCAGAACAATTCCGGGGCATTGTCAAAGGGATATTTCACCGGGCGGAACAGGCTTTTATCAGCGCCGATTGGCTCCACCTTCTGAAAAGCCGGCCGCGCTTTCAAGCGTTGCCAGTACTCCGCTACCACCGGCTCGAAAAACTGATCCAGTCCCAAGCCCTCGGCAAGGTACAGTGCGTAACCAATCGCAATATCCGCTACGGTAAAGCGCTCATCACACAAGAACTCCCTACCGGGCAAATGGCTGTTCAGTCGTTTCAAACGTGCCACAAACCATTTGCTGTAGTCTTCTACTGCCTGCGGAAGGCGCCGTTCTTTGTTCTCCAGCTGGGAATAGCGTAAGGCAATAGTCTGGGGAAAAGTCAGCGTGGCATCACTGTGGAAAAGCCAGTTGAGATAGTCACCGTATTCCGCGTGGTCGGGTTTCAGACCAAAGTCATAGCGCTGATAGCGTTCTACCAGGTACAGACAAATCCCGGAAGACTCAGTCATTTCAACATTGCCGTCGGTAAAAAACGGCACCGTGCCTAGCGCATTGACCTGTAGATAGTCGCGATCAAAAACGCGGGGCGGGAAGGGCAGCTCCACCAGCTCGTAGTCCACACCCATTTCTTCCAGCGCCCACAAGGGACGCAGTGATCGCGAGCTGTAGCAGTGCCAAAGTCTGGGCTTTGTCATGTCCTGAATCCTTATAATTGATACTGGCGGGCAGCAAGATCACGCATGATCTCCTCACTGCCACCCCCGATGGCGTTGACGCGCACTTCGCGATAAAAGCGCTCAACCCGGTTACCGCGTATATAACTCGCACCGCCCAGAATCTGGCTCGCTTCGCGCGCACAGAACTCCATGGTTTCGCTGGCCTGAACCTTCAGCATCGCCAAATCACCCGGGTGACAACGATCTTCGATATAGGCCTGAAGAATGTATTGCAGATAGGTTTGGGTCGCGTTTATTTTCTGCTTCATCGCCGCAATTTTGTGGCGAATAACCTGGTGATCCGCCAGTCGCTTGCCAAAGGTCTGTCGTTCCTGAGCCCAGCGCACGGCGTCTTCCAGACACGCGCGCGATGCAGCTTCCATCGTTACCGCAAGGCTGATTCGCTCCGGGTTAAAATTACTCATAATCACCAGAAAGCCCTGCCCCTCTTCACCAATCAGATGGTCAGCGGGCACACGCACGTTATCGAAGTAGATGGTGCCAGTATCTGCGCACCACCAACCCTGCTTTTTATCCAAAGGGGTGCGGCTGACGCCCGGCAGATCCGTTGGAATCAACAGCATGGATACGCCCCGCGCGCCCGCTCCCCCGGTGCGCACTGCGGTGCTGACCCAATCCGCGCCCATGACGCCGGAGATAAAGGTTTTGCTGCCATTAACAATGTAGTCATCGCCGTCTTTTCTGGCCGTCGTAAGAATATTGGCCACATCCGAGCCACCGGAGGGTTCGGTAATCCCCAGTGAGATGCGCTTTTCGCCGGCAAGCACTGCCGGCACGACCACGCGTTTGATCGACTCCTGAGAGAAATTCACCACGGGCGGCAAACCAATACCGTGAATAAGCAGGTTGCTGACCAGGCCACCCGCCGAGCCGGCGCGCGTTATTTCTTCATTGCTAATCGCGCTGTACCAGTAATCAATGCCTTCCGAGAGCCCCCCATAGGCTTCCGGATACCCCATCTGCAGCAGACCAATTTCGGCGGCCTTTGGCCAAAGTGAATCAGGCACCTTGCCCGCTTCCTCCCAGTCATCCAGATAGGGCACCACTTCCAGCTCAAGGAATTTCCGCAACTGGGCCCGCCATTCTTCATGCTCTGAGGTTAGATGCGGGTTGTAGAGTCGGGCACTATCAAAATCCAGTGACATGAAGCTTCTCCGTCGCTTGGCATTCAGGCTATCCCGTCTTGGATAAGCCCACGATATCAATGCAGCCTAACAGTGTAGTGCGCAGGACAGCCTTCGCTTGGGATTTGGTGCCAGTAGAAAGGGGAAATGGTGCCAAGGCGGCCGCTATCGGGATTTACGGTAATCCCGGGGAGAAAGGCCTGAACGCGCTTTAAAGGCGGTGGAAAACGAACCGTGGTCGGCATAGCCCAACAGAAAAGCAATATCCGTGATGCTCAATCGTTCATCAGCCAGATATTGCATCGCCAGTTCATGTCGCAAGTCTTGCAATACCTGCCCGAACTGCGTCCCCCGTTCCGCGAGACGACGCTGCAGGGTGCGGCGGGAAATATTTTGCGCCTCGGCAGTTTTATCTATGCTTACGCCACCCGCCGGCAACATTCTGACG
>JBFKDP010000169.1:0-8604 GCA_041619575.1 Litorivivens sp. | reverse complement strand
CAGGTGGTTAGGGCGAGTTGTATCGGTATACATCCCCGGGCGTTTGCGCACCGGCTCGAGCCCCGTCAGAACTTCAATGGATTCGGCGTTATATTCAGACATAGGGAATTATTCTTCAGTCAACTTCAAAAACGTAACAATATCGGGGAGGTAGCGCTCAAAGGTGGTAAAGCTGTGATCCCCGCCCTCTTCGAGCGTCATTCTACACGCACTGTAATAACTTTGTGCATCCCTGTAGTCCAGGGTTTCGTCTCCGCGCTGCAGGAGCACCCAGTAGCGCTCGGGGCTCAAGCTCTCAGGCAACATCGCCTGCAGCTCCACCATATGCTCAGCGGTGATTTCAAAATCCTCGCCGCTGTAGGGATTGTGGTTCTGCCCAATGAAATGCGCGATGAGTCGGTGGGGGTTGACGGCCGGATTCACCAAAACAGCGGGAACATGGTATTTCTCCGCCAGCGCCGTCGCAAAAAAACCGCCCAGCGAACTGCCTATCAGCCCAACCTTGTCAGTTTTGACCAGCGCCGCTGTTATCTCTGCTTCGAGCAATGCCAGCGTTGCCGCCGGCGTATTGGGCAAGGCTGGAATTCGACAATGAATCTCTTTTCCCAAACCCTCGACAAAGGCACGGCTCTGTTGAGCTTTCAGGGACTGTGGTGAGGAGATAAACCCGTGAATATAAAGCAGTTCAGCAGCCAATCAGTAACCCTTGGCTGCCAAATCAATATGAAACTCGACATTCTGAACCCGCTCAACCCGGGTCTCGATACGACCATCAGGGTAGAGTTCGAGCCAGCGCAGACCCGGTGACTCGGTGCTCACCAGAAACTCAGGGCTATTGGGCGCAAACTGGATACACGTTGAAGGCGACGTCAGCACCCGGATACCATTTATGTCGACATCCGTCGACTGGTTCACATGACCGGAGGTAATCGCCTTGACCTGAGGGTGGGCCGAAATCATGTCAAAAAGCGTCTGATGATTAGCGAGCAATTGCTCATCCAGCCAATTGGAGCCCACAGGCAGTACATGATGATGCAGAGCAATCAGGGTATGGCGCTGGGGATGGGACTGAAGCATTTTATCCAGAAAGGCGAGCTGGTTGTCGCCCAGGGCGCCGTTGGCACTACCGGCAACCGAACTGTCGAGCGACACGATCAGCCAGTTATCGAGTTCAAGGCTGGGGCGAAACCAGCGCTCAGCACAAACCGACTTCATCAGTGTGACATCATCGTGATTGCCCGGCAGCCAAACAACATTGTCTCGCTGCTCCAGCAGCTCATAAATACGCTGATAAGCTTCCTGATAACCATTGTTGGAAATATCGCCACTGAGCAGAATCAGGTCGGGAGCGGGCTTACCATCGGTAAACAGTTCCAGCACTTGCCGCAAACTGTAATCCGTATCCATCCCCAATAGCTGATAGCCCGGCGTCTGGCCCAGGTGAGTGTCACTGATTTGCGCAATCCGGATAGGCTCCATATCGTGCCTGTGCTACTCCATCCACTCCACGTTTCACTTTGCCGGCATGCCTGTTACCCGCAAGCCAGATTCTACTGCCTTGTTTTCCGGGCAGCATCTTGCCTTAATTGCTGATTGAGACACACAAGAACCGCCGCCGCCATGTAAAAAGTCGCATTTTTTCTGCGGCAGATTCTCAGGGTGTGATCAGTTCTTCAGTTTTACTCAGGCTTCGGCCCTGAGTGAGACAGTGCTGCAGCCATTCACCCAAAAAACGGTTCCACTGCTGCTTTTCGTCGCGCTGGTGCATACGCTGATTCGGGTATTCGTTTTTCGCCAAGACGCGATGACAGCCGTCGAAGCTGGCCACCTCCGCTACCCCGGCATCATGGTAGACCCGCACCGACATTTGACTGTCCAGCTGCGGGAAATTGAGATGGCACTGCCGAATGTCCAACATACTGGTATAAGGCGCCCGCTCCGTTACCACCAATCGCACTTCCAGTCCTTCACCCACGGCGAATTCGCGACTGTCGCCCGCGTCCATGCGCGCAAGCAATCTGCACAAACGCACATAGTTCAGCTCACATTCGGCTAAATGCGCTGTTAAGTCCACGTTATATGGGCTTTTTACCACAGAAATCGCCACGCTCTCGTTAATGGGAAGGTGAAGTGTCACCCCATGATACCCGCTGTGGATATACTTAAAAATACTTAATTATCATCAATAGGATGGGGCTTTGCGGGCCAATTTGCTAAACTCGCTGCCGGACAGGAAGTGGACAGGATGGATAACCGCATGACGCAACGCGTATTACCGATAGCTTTGGCCGGACTTCTGAGCTTTGCCAGCTCACCTCTACTGGCAGACAGCCTTAGTCGGGTTTACGAGCTTGCCCTGAGCAATGATTCCACACTCAAGGCAGCGGAGGCCACCTACAGGGCAAATTTGGAAACCGAAAATATTGCCCGCTCTGCACTGCTGCCACAACTCAATGGCAGCGCCGAGTTTCAAAGCAAAGACATTGACCAGCGTAGCGAAAGCATCTTTGAGCTGAATGGTCAGCTGGTACCCAGCACCTCAGACGACAACCGGGAATCCGACACTCGAACCCTGGCCATCAGCCTCGACCAAAAAATCTTCGACCTGCCCGCCTGGTTCAGTTTCAAATCAGGGAAATATACCTCTGAAGAAGCTCGCGCACAGTTTGCCGCTGACCAGCAAAACGTCATCGTCAGGGTTGCTGAATCTTACTTTAACGTCCTGCGCGCGCACGAAAATCTGGAAGCCTCACGCGCAGAAGAGCGCGCCGCCAAGCGACAACTGGAGCAAACTCAGCAGCGCTTTGATGTAGGCCTGATTGCGATAACCGACGTTCACGAGGCGCGCGCCGTCTACGACAACACGGTAGCACAGCGACTGTCTTTTGAAGCGACCATGGGAACAGCCTATGAAGCATTGTCGGTCATCACCGGTCAGCCTCATTCATCAATTTCAAAGCTGGATGACAATTTTCCGATAGCTCCAGCCCAGCCTGCAGAGCGGCAGACCTGGGTCGATTTTGCGTTGCAGAACAACCATTCGCTGAAAGCCGCCATCTTTCGCATGCAAGCGGCGCAACTCAATGCCAAATCCAAACGTTCGGGCCACCTGCCTAAACTCAGCGGCTCACTGTCTTACAGCGAGTTTGACGAAGATGGCGATAGCACGAGCAACATCAACAGTGCAGTGAAGCCTTTTGAAACCGAGAGCGACGGCAGCACCATCAGCCTTCGCCTCAGCGTGCCACTTTACTCCGGGGGCGGCGTAAGTGCATCGCGACGCCAGGCCTACCAGCAATACAATGCGGCCCTGCAACAGAAAATCACCACCGAACGCCAGGTTGTTCAGCAAACGCGCTCGCTGCACCTGACGATCGCCACCGACGTACAACGCGTAAAAGCTCGGAAGCAGAACATTGTGTCTGCACAAAGCGCGCTGGATGCTACCAAGGCCGGCTATGAAGTCGGCACGCGCAATATCGTTGATGTTCTGCAGTCACAACGCTCCCTGTACGCCGCCATCCGCGATTACGCTAACGCGCGCTTTGACTATGTGATCAACATGCTCAAACTCAAACAACAGGCCGGCACCCTGAGCCCGGACGATATCTACAATCTCGATAAATGGCTGGTTGCGGCAAAGGCCACGCAGTAGCTGCAAACTACGACGCGGATAAGCGGTTTGCTAATCCGCGTAGTTATCCAGCACTGTCAGCAGCCGCTCCAGCGCACCCCGATTTTGCTCAATGACGGCAAAGCCCGCCTTACCTCTGGCTTTGCGTAGCGCCTCATCACCCAGCAAAGCCCCAACCTGCGCAGCCAGCGCAAACTCATCACCGGCCAGGGTCAGACCGCCGGAGTCCTGCAACAAGCGGGAGATTTCCGCAAAATTAAAATCACTGGGCCCATTCACTAGAGGCAAACCCCAGGCTGCTGGCTCAAGGCTGTTGTGACCACCGCGCTCAATCAGGCTGCCGCCAACAGTCGCCACATCTGCGCAACCAAACAGCAATACCAGCTCCCCCATAGTATCGAGCAACAACACCGGCATTTGCGCGGGTATTTCGTCGCGACTACGGCGGGCGCAAGCCAGACCCTCCGCTGCAATTTTTGACGCCACGAGATCAAATCGCTCAGGATGACGCGGGGCAATCATCAGCAGTGCCTCGCTCTGCTGCTGCAAAACCTTTGCGAAGGCGCGCAACACAAGCTCTTCCTCACCTTCATGCGTGCTCGCACAAATCCATACCGGGCGCTTGGCCGCGCCCAAGCGCTCCCTCTCCACCTGTGCTGCCTGCCGCTGAGCCTCGTCAATATGAATATCAAACTTGATGCTGCCGCTGACACTGATAGACGATTCCGCCACGCCCAGCGCTTGAAAGCGCGCCGCGTCCGCTGCACTTTGCGCAACGATATGACTAAATGATCCAAATACGCTTCGTGTCAGCGACATCAGGCGTGCGTACCCCCGAGCAGACTTCTCCGACAAGCGGGCATTGGCCAGCACAACATCCACACCGGCACGCCGACAGCAAAGTACGGTATTCGGCCAGATTTCAGTCTCCATGATAATCAGCAAACGCGGATTCAATTTTCGTAAAAAGCCGCGAATTAGCAGCGGCAGGTCGTAGGGCGCATAGACATGAAAGACGCTGTCGCCCAGCATGGCTTGAACCCTTTCCGAACCTGTCGGTGTCATGGTGGTCACAACAACAGGGATAGACGGGTAACGACTCTGTAGCTCCCGTATCATTGGCACCGCCGCCACCACTTCACCAACGGAAACGGCATGAACCCAAATCGGGCGGACACCGGTAACAGGCGGCGCGGCAAATAGCGCGAATCGCTCACCAATGCGACGGCGATAGGCCGGCGCGCGCCAAGATCGCTGAAACAAACGCAGCACGATGAACGGCAGAAGCAGGTAAAAGCAGCCGGTATAAAGCAGCAGAGACATCGACGGGCCAGATCTGGAATTTGCGCAAAGCATAACCACTGCCCCGTAACATGACCAGTGCTTTGCTATACTGGCAGGCTTACAGGAGAGTTCATGACAGACACACACGTACAGGTAGACAGTATTATCATCGGTGGCGGCATCGCCGGATTGTGGCTGCTTAATCGACTGGTCACGGCCGGCTACAACGCCGTGCTATTTGAGCAAGACGCCCTGGGCGCCGGTCAGACGATCGCCTCGCAGGGTATGATTCACGGTGGCATCAAATATGCGCTGGGGGGCTCGCTCACCGGGGAGTCGGAAGCCATCGCCGCCATGCCCGGCCACTGGGCCGCATGCCTGGAAAATCGCGGCGACGTGAATATTGGCGACTGCAATATTCTCAGCCGACACTTTTACCTGTGGTCCACCCAATCCATTACCTCTAAATTGACCTCCTTCTTTGCAAGCAAAATGCTGCGCGGCCGCATCAATGCCGTCAAAGCCAAGGACCGACCGCCAGTCTTTGACGACCCCGGCTTTAAAGGCTCGCTCTACAAGCTCGTCGATTTGGTGCTGGATGTCCCTTCCTTGATCGATACCCTGCGCAAACCCTTAGAAGACCGCATCTTTAAAATTGACTGGGCTGAAGCCGAGCTCATAAGAGAAGGCGCTGAAATCACGGGCCTGAAGTTGGGCAACGACCTATCACTCAACTGTGAGCACGTAGTCTTCAGCGCCGGCGCTGGCAACGAGCAACTGCTGAAGGCGCTCGACCTGCAACGACCAGCCATGCAATTGCGCCCTCTGCAGCAGGTTTTGGTCAAACACGACTACGCGCAGCCCCTTTACGCGCATTGCATGGGCAGCAATCCGTCACCGCGCCTGACCATATCCAGCCATCAGTGCAAGGACGGCAAATTTTGCTGGTATCTCGGGGGCGATTTGGCTACCGAGGGCGTTGGCATGGACAGCGGCCAACTAATCGACAAGGCGCGCAAAGAATTATTTGCGCTTTTTCCCTGGATTGAATTTGGCCACTGCGAATGGGCAACACTACCTGTCGATCGCGCGGAACCGAAGCAGTCCCAACTGATCAAGCCCGACAAGGCTTACGCGGAGCTTGCGCCCGATTGCTCCAACCTGGTGGTTGCCTGGCCGACTAAGCTGACGCTGGCACCCAATATGGCCGACCAGGCCTATGAACTGATTGCAGCCCGCCAAGCCGCGCCCTCGCGACAGCCTGTGCCAGCTTCACTGCAGTCACTGCCACGCCCTGCGATTGCCACCCCTTGCTGGGAGAGCCTGTTTTGAAACTACCTCGACGCCCCTTTGGCAGCACCGAGCTCGCGGTTAGCCCCCTCGGTCTAGGCACTGTAAAACTAGGACGCAACACCGGTGTCAAATATCCCAAACCTTTTGCCATCCCGGACGACCAGGGCGCGGGCGACCTTATAGCCTTGGCCAAATCGCTGGGAATCAACCTGATCGATACCGCGCCCGCCTACGGCAACAGTGAAGAACGCCTGGGAAAATTGCTCAAAGGTCAACGCCACGAGTGGGTGATCTGCTCAAAAGTCGGCGAGGAATTCGACTCGGCCAGCGGCGATTCACATTTTGATTTCAGCGCACGCCACACTCGCCAGAGTATTGAGCGCAGTCTGGACCGCCTGGCAACGGACTACCTGGATATTGTGCTGATTCACTCTGACGGACACGACGAATACATTCTCCAGCACGAAGGCGCCCTCAGCGCCCTGCAGCAATGCAAACAGGAGGGGCTAGTCCGCGCCATCGGCATGTCCACCAAAACGGTCTCCGGCGGCCTGCTGGCAGCGGAGCTCGGTGACGCCGTGATGGCAACCTACAACCCGGCCTATGAAGACGAAACTCCAGTGCTGGACTACTGCGCCCGTCACGGCAAAGCGGCCATTTTGAAAAAAGCCTTTGGCAGCGGACACCTGATCAGCGACAGCGACCCAGCTGGGGCCGCCATGCAATTTGCCCTGTCACACCCTGGCGTTACCAGCGCCATAGTTGGCACCATTAACCCCGAGCATCTGCGTGAAAATGTTGCGGCCTGTCTGCGGGCATTGGCCACCGACGACTCCTGAACTATAACCAATGGTTGTAAGCTTGCGCATATCCAGTCTTTCGCAGTGCAAAAGCGACTGTGCTATTATCGCCAGCCTGTCATTTACTGGATTAACCTTTCCTGATGCGAAGCCGCTCAGGAACACATTGGAGAACTGTTATGAGTGACAATATTACTCACGTCACAGACGGCAATTTCGAGCAGGAAGTCCTGTCATCTGAACTACCTGTATTGGTCGATTTTTGGGCGGAATGGTGCGGCCCTTGTAAAATGATCGCGCCGATTCTGGACGAAATCGCTGGCGAATACGCGGGCAAGGTCAAGATCTGCAAAATCGATGTTGATTCAAACACTGACACCCCAGCCAAGTTCAGCGTCCGCGGCATCCCGACCCTGATGATCTTCAAGGGCGGCAATGCCGAAGCCACTAAAGTCGGCGCCATCTCCAAAAGCCAGTTGGCCGAGTTCATCGACGCTGCCCTCTGAGCAATTCCTGACACCCTGCTTGCCTTCCCCGGCAGGCAGGGTTATAGTGGCTCAAGGACTGGACGCCTTGGCGCGTAAGTGCTAGATTGACCCCAATCCTCAGTTTCCAGTTAACCAATCTGATTTCGCTTCTTAGTTTTCTTTTTAACTCTGCGTGGCTGCACCCTGCGTGCCCGCCATAATCATTCCGACACTATTTAAAACTCACCTTCCAAAAAAAAGATATGAACCTTACCGATTTAAAGACCAAGTCTACCCAAGAACTATTAAACATCGCCAACGAGATCGGCCTCGACAATGTCGCCCGATCCCGCAAACAGGACATCATTTTTTCAATCCTCAAGCGCCACGCCAAGAGTGGTGAAGATATCTATGGCGATGGGGTCCTGGAAATTCTTCAGGACGGCTTCGGCTTTTTGCGTTCAGCTGATTGCTCTTATCTGGCAGGCCCGGATGACATTTACGTTTCGCCCAGCCAGATCCGGCGCTTTAACCTGCGCACCGGCGACACGATTTCCGGCAAAATTCGCCCGCCTAAAGAAGGCGAACGTTACTTTGCCCTGCTGAAGGTCAATGACGTTAATTTCACTGGCCCTGAGCAATCCAAAAACAAGGTGCTATTTGAAAACCTGACGCCGCTGTTCCCCAATGAGCGACTCAAGCTTGAAGCTGGCAACGGTTCTACCGAAGACCTGACCGGGCGCATCATCGACCTCTGCGCACCCATCGGGAAAGGCCAGCGCGGATTGGTAGTTGCACCGCCAAAAGCCGGTAAAACCCTGATGCTGCAGAATATGGCTCAGAGTATTATCCGAAATAACCCGGAATGCTATGTCATTGTTCTGCTGATTGACGAGCGCCCTGAAGAAGTTACCGAAATGCAGCGCTCGGTAGGCGCCAAAGGTGCCGAAGTTGTTGCGTCAACTTTTGACGAACCCCCTTCACGTCACGTGCAGGTTGCCGAAATGGTCATCGAAAAGGCCAAGCGCCTGGTAGAGCACAAAAAAGACGTCGTAATTCTGCTCGACTCGATTACCCGACTCGCACGCGCTTACAACACGATCGTCCCCAGCTCCGGCAAGGTGCT
>JBFKDP010000168.1:0-8632 GCA_041619575.1 Litorivivens sp. | reverse complement strand
GGTGCTGACTTTGGTAGGCCTGTTCCGCAAAACACTCTGAGTGAACGGCGAGTGCCACCTTGTGATCGGCGCACCATTGAATCTCTTCATTGGTGAGTAGGGTGCCCATCAGGAGCAAGGGCGTTGCAATGCCTCCCTCGCGCAGTTGCTTCGCTTCGCCAAACCGCGCGACCCCCAGCTTGTCACACTGTGTTGCCAAGGTTTTGGCGACCGGCAGCAGGCCGTGGCCGTAGGCGTCAGCCTTGATCATCGACACAATGCGGGCATTCGGCGCAGTGTCACGAACACATTGGAGGTTGTGCAGAAGTGCTTCGAGGTCGATTTCGGCCCAGGCTGTAGAGTGCATAGTTACTGTGGGGGCGCCAATGGTGGTGAAGTGCGCTAACCATAGCTAATTCCCAGTGTGAAGAAAAGGCGCTATGCTGCCGTGGTACAATGATTTTAATCAAATGAGCACTGCAGGTAGCCATGCCAAAAGGTTTTGAAGACAAGCTGGTAATCTCCATATCGTCGCGTGCCTTGTTTGACCTGGATGAAAGTCATCGGGTTTACGAGCAAGCCGGTCTGGCAGCCTATCAGGCTTACCAGATTGAACATGAGGATGAAGTGCTTGAGCCCGGGGAGGCGTACCCGCTTGTGCAAAAGCTGCTGAAGATTAATGAGCGGCTGGGGCAGGAGCGTGTTGAGGTCATTCTCTTATCCAGAAACTCTGCGGATACCGGCTTGCGGGTTTTCAATTCCATTGAACACTACGGCCTGAAAATATCGCGGGCGGCTTTTTGTGGCGGCGAAAGCCCATACCGCTATATCTCGGCTTTCGGTTGTCACCTGTTCCTTTCAACCCACGCTGACGACGTTCGCAACGCCCTGAACAACGGCGTTGCAGCGGCAACCTTGTTGCCTCGTGGCAAAAAGCAGGTGGACGAATCCGATCAATTGAAATTTGCCTTTGACGGCGACGCCGTGTTGTTTTCCGACGAAGCCGAGCGTGTTTTCAAGGAGCAGGGGTTGGAGGCCTTTGCGGCCAGTGAACGGGCCTCTGCGAAAACGCCGCTAACGGGTGGTCCTTTTAAGCCGTTTCTGTCGGCCTTGAACAAACTTCAAACGAGCTTTCCACCCAGCGAGTCGCCGATCCGCACGGCATTGGTCACAGCCCGTTCGGCTCCGGCTCACCAGCGCGTTATTTTGACGCTCAGGGACTGGAACATTCGCATTGACGAATCCCTGTTTCTCGGTGGTCTCGACAAGGGCGATTTCCTGCAGGCTTACGGTGCCGACGTGTTTTTTGACGATCAGGCCCAGCACTGCCAATCAGCAAGTCAGCACGTTGCCACAGGACACGTTCCCCACGGCGTGGCGAACGACTAGGTTGACATCGCTTTCGTCCATAAAGCTTATTGGTAAATTTGGAGTTATAACGACTGGCTTTCTTATTCCTGTACTACTATTGTAAGCATCAGTGGACTTGATCATGGGATCTGTAATTCGATCCGCGAGGGCTTATGAAACTGCAGCAATTACGCTATATCTGGGAAGTCGCCCATCACGACCTCAACGTATCCGCGACGGCGCAGAGCCTTTATACCTCCCAGCCAGGCATCAGCAAGCAAATTCGACTTCTGGAAGATGAGCTCGGGGTAGAAATTTTCGCCCGTAGCGGCAAGCATTTGACCCATGTCACACCCGCAGGCGAAGCCATTCTTAAATCCGCCGGCGAAGTGCTGCGCAAAGTCGAAAGTATCAAGCAGGTCGCTCAGGAATTTAGCGACGAGCGCAAAGGGTCGCTTTCCCTTGCGACCACCCACACCCAAGCACGCTATGCCTTGCCGCCGGTCATCCGGAGTTTTATGCAGAGCTATCCCGAGGTCGCTCTGCATATGCATCAGGGCACGCCGCTGCAAATATCCGAGTTGGCGGCGGACGGTACAGTGGACTTTGCGATTGCGACCGAAGCTCTGGAGCTTTTTAGCGACCTGATCATGATGCCGTGTTATCGCTGGAATCGGACCATTCTGGTGCCTCGTGATCATCCATTGACCCAGCTTTCAAAGCTCAAACTCAGCGATGTGGCAGACTACCCCATTGTGACTTATGTCTTTGGCTTTACCGGTCGTTCCAAACTCGATGAAGCTTTCGTCGATGAGGGCTTATCACCCAAAGTAGTCTTTACAGCTGCTGACGCCGACGTTATCAAAACCTATGTGCGGCTTGGGCTGGGCATCGGGATCGTGGCGAAGATGGCTTATGACCCAGAGCTCGACAAGGATCTGGTGCCACTGGACGCCAGCCACCTGTTTGCGGCCTCAGTAACCAAGATCGGATTTCGCCGAGGGACCTTCCTGCGTGGCTTCATGTATGAGTTCATCGAGCTTTTTGCGCCACACCTCACACGCGACCTTGTTGAGGAAGCTTATCGCCGGCACAGCAAGACTGAGATTGAAGAGCTTTTTGCCGGCATAGAACTGCCCGTCTATTGACGGCAGGTGTTGCTGTGGCTGGCCTGCGTTGATTTCCCGCCATGAACTGGGTAGAGTGCAGGCCTTTTTAATCAGGGGAAACTGACGTGGAAATAGCCTGTCTTGATCTTGAAGGGGTATTGATTCCCGAAATCTGGATTGATTTTGCCGAGCGCACCGGAATTGAGGCACTCAAGGCTACGACTCGCGACATTCCCGATTACGATGTGCTGATGAAGCAACGTCTTCGCCTGCTGGATGAAAACGGTTTGGGCCTCAACGATATTCAGAAGGTGATTGCCGATATGGCGCCAATGGAAGGGGCTGCGGACTTTCTGAACTGGCTACGTGAGCGCTTTCAGGTTGTGATTCTATCCGATACTTTTTACGAGTTTGCGGCACCGCTGATGGCTCAACTGGGCTACCCAACCCTGCTGTGTCATAAGCTGGAAGCCGATGAAAAAGGCCGGGTTGTCGACTACAAGTTGCGCCAGGCCAATCCTAAGCGCCAGGCTATCGTCGGCTTCAAAAGCATGTATTATCGCACGATTGCCGCGGGTGATTCCTACAATGACACGACGATGCTTGCCGAGGCTGATGCGGGCATTTTGTTCAAGGCACCTGCAAACGTTATCGAGGAATTTCCTCAATACCCTGCTGTTCACAGCTATGACGAGCTAAAGCAGGAGTTTCTGAAAGCATCCATTCGGGATCTATCTCTCTAGCAGGTAAGGTAAAGGCTGTCGGCACGGGCTTCTGTGCCGGCGCTCCTCAGCGCATTTTCTGAAGGTGATCCAGTAGGACGCCAACCTTGTTCCAGGTCTCTTCAAGCTCCAGCTCTACTTGAGAATCGGCCACAATCCCACCACCAGACCAACAGTAGAGTTTTCCTGCCTCGCAAAGCATGGTGCGGATAGCAATATTGCTGTCCAGATTGCCGTGGCTGCTGATGTAAGCCACAGAGCCGCAATAGATTGAGCGAGAGCTGGGCTCGAGCTCCTCAATGATTTCCATCGCGCGACGCTTCGGGGCGCCCGTAATGGACCCGCCCGGAAAGCACTCCGCGAGCAGTTGTATCGGGCTAATCCCCTCAGCTAATCGCCCTCTGATGCTGCTGACAAGATGGTGAACGGTCTGAAAGCTTTGTAACTCAAAGAGTTTATCGACACGAATGCTGCCGGGCTCGCAGCAGCGGCCGATATCATTGCGCAGTAAGTCGACAATCATGAGGTTTTCAGCCCGATCCTTCTCGCTGGCTTGCAGTGCTTCTGCCAGTGCGCGATCAGTCTCGGGGATGGCGGAGCGAGGCGCAGTACCTTTGATTGGCGTTGTCAGCACTTCACGTTTTCTTAGCTCTATAAAACGCTCGGGGGAGAAAGAGAGCATGCAGCTACCCGGCAACTCAATATAGGCAGAAAAGGGGGCCGCGGCAATCGCGCGCAGTTGACGATAAGCTTCCCATGGTTCGCCGGCATAGTCGGCCTCAAAGCGCCTGGCGAGATTAATCTGATAACAATCCCCAGCGCGGATGTAATCTTGAACTTTCGCGAACAATTTTCGGTAATCGGTCTCGTCGAGATTCGTGCTCAGTGGGCTGGTCAGACTGAAGGATAAATCGGAGCGGGTTGGGGCACTGGCAATGCGCTGCTCAATATCCGCAAGCAGAGCGGGGGGGGTAGCGGGGTGGCTGACGAGACAGCGACTCCGGCTATGGTGGTCGACAATAATCGCCCAGCTGTAGAGGCCGGCAAAAATATCCGGGTGGCTGTGGGTTGCCTGACATTTGCCCTTAGATTCAGGGGAGTCAGAAATACCTGCGATCTTTCTGCCACCATCATAGCTAAGCGCGGTGATGATGCCGCCTGTGAAGGGTAGCGCCTCATCAGGTTCGTCAATGGCTTCGAGGGTCTCCAGCAAGCGCTCAATCTCTCGAAATGACTTCTGATTATCTGCGTAACTAATGGTATTTGAAACAAAATGCTCTATCGTATCCAGGGGTGCGGCGGCCAAGATGTCATAGCGGCCTCGCTCACTATGCGGGAAGGCGCTGTCGAGAAATACCGGGTAGGGGAGGTCTCGCAGCGCGGCAAAGAGTACGCTGCTGTCAGCTTGATAGGTCAGTGCTCGGCGGTACAGACTTGCCATGCGTTTGGACGATTCCACTGGGGGTCAAAATAGGGCTGCAGCCAGCCCGGGCCGGGGCAAGGCATTGTATCGGCCACTTGCGTGTTAAATCTACTCTAAATGCGGCCTGAAACGTCAATACCTGTCCGCTTTGTACATTGACACCGGCAACCTATGCAATTAATGTTGTCGCCCGCCTGAAGCTGAAGAACACGGGTTTAAGCCCTTGAATACAAAGTGTTCTTTGTCAACTTGCGATTCAAAAGAGTGGGCCGCCGTGCACCTGAATTTGGCGGCAGGATGTTGTGCTGACAGCCTCCTGTACTCAGTCCACCATAATCGACAGTTGTATTTACTAAGCCTCGATATAAATTGCTGAGACAGGACGCATGACAAAAAAAGCACAGATTTCACCCACACTGACTAACCCATTCGAACAGGAACAGGATGTCGAGTTCACCGTCCCCGGACAACTCGATTACGACCCTGGCCTGTACGAAACCACCCTCAAAATGGGGCATGAATTGCTCAAGCTGCCTTTTAAAGCGGCCGGCGTAGCGAGCATTCAGAAGCAACACATGAAGAAGCGCATGACCGTCTGGGAGCGCATCAAGGTCTTGGCAGATCCGGACTCCGAGCCGAAGATTCTGTTTCAGAACTGGGGTAAAAACCTCGACGGTGCCTCGCTGGTAACCGGTATCGTCAAGGTAAACGGTCGCGATGTGGCGATTTATGGTCACGATTTTACGGTTCGCGCGGGTTCCATGGACGCCACCAACGGCAGCAAGCTGGCCCGACTGTTTGAGCTCGCGGGCAAGCTCGGCATACCTCTGGTCGGTATGAATGATTCCGCCGGTGCTTATATCCCCGCCGGGGTAGGTGGTCTGGACGGCTACGCAGAAGCCTTCACGGCCCTGCGCCGCATCAATGGCGTTGTCCCTTCAATTATGTGCATGTTTGGCTATAACGCTGGTGGCGGTTCCTATCTGCCGCGGCAAGGGTCTTTTGTCGTACAACCCAACGATACCTTTTTCGGTTTGACTGGGCCGGGCGTCGTCAAATCTGTGCTGGGTGAAGATGTGACTGCTGAAGAGCTGGGTGGGCCGGCTGTGCATTCTCAGTCCGGTGTTACCGATTTTGTTGTACCCGATGAAGTCGCCGCGCTAAACAAGGTGAAAGAGCTTCTTAACTACCTGCCAAACAACAACGCAACGCTGGCGCCGTTTCAGGCAACCTCCGACCCACTCAATCGCAAAACCTGGGATATCGATCTGCTCTTGAAGAAATCCTTCAACAGCCCCACGGGTTTCAATACTCCCTTTGATATCAGCATCATTATCCAGCAGCTGTGTGACCACGGAGATTTCTTCGAATTCCAACCTGAACGCGCCCGCAACACCATTACAGCTTTTGGCCGTATTGGTGGCAATGTGGTCGGTTTTGTTGCCAACAACTCGGCTGTGGCATCGGGTCAGATTGATATCGCCGCAGCCTACAAAAATGCGCGCTTTATCCGCTTCTGTAATATCTACAATATCCCGGTCATGTTTATGGAAGACACAACCGGGTTCTTGCCCGGCAAGGAGCAGGAAGCGGGCGGCATCGTGCAGGCCGGGCGCGCCATGCTAGATGCTATCGTTGATTTGCGTACTCCACGCTTCCTGATCATTATCCGTAACGCTTTTGGCGGTGCATACGCGTCATTCAACAACTACCCGACTGGCGCGGATTTCGTCTGCGCATTGCCAACGACTCGCCTGGCGGTTATGGGCCCTGCGGGCGTCGAATATGTCTACAAGACCGAACTAAAAGCCATTCGTGGCTCCCTCAAGCAGCGTGTCTCCAAAGCAGTTTCGGCTGGCATGTCTGAAAAAGACGCGAAGGCTGAAGTGGCAGCCTGGCAGAAAGAGCAAGAAGTTCTTCTGGCACAACGCTATGAACGCGAGCTGATGAACCCCAATGAGGCCCTGAGCCTCGGGTCCATCTCCCAAATCGTTATGCCGTCGGATTTGCGACAGGTTATTGCTGAGCAGCTGAAATTGCATCTCGCCAATTATCAGCCCAGCGCAATGGCTGGCGTCCAACGCGAATTCCACTAAGGCAAACAGGATTAGAAGGGGAACACACTCGTGCAAAGCAACAAAAACTATTTGAACAATCCGCAGATCCACAAGAACCGCAAGCTGTCACAGGCGACCTCGGAGTGGGTGAGAAGCTTTTCCTGTGAAGAGATGCGACCGCTGATTATCTGCCGCGGACCCATTCGTAAAGAAGCGATGGATGTCTTTGATGAAATGGGTATCCACGGCTACGGCATTTTGCTGTCTGAGAAAGACTCAATTACCTATACCAATGCGCTGGCGCCTGAACTACGCAAGCTGACTGATCCGGATCGTGTACACCGCGTACCCGATTACACCGGTATCAACAAGGAAGAGCGCAACAAACGCATCCAGCAAATCATCCGCATCGCCAAGGACAACAACTATAACTCTATTTTCGCGGGTTACGGTTTCATGTCAGAAGATGCAGACATGGTTGAGGCGATGGAAAAGGCCGGCCTGAACTTTATCGGCCCGTGTTCCTATACTCAGAAATCTGCAGGCATGAAAGACCAGGCCAAGCGTACAGCACTGGAAACGGGCGTTTCGGTGACGCCGGGCGTCAACAACGCAACCAGTCTCGCGCTCTTTGCCAAGTACGGCAAAGACGGGCTGGAGAAATGCGCCAAGGCCAACAAGCTGAAAGTCAATTTTGCCAAGTGCAAGGACGATGAAGAAAAGGCCCTGGCGCTGCTGGCTGCCTCCTACGAAGCCGGCATCGATATTATTGACGCCAAAGACATCGGCGAAGCGCTTAAGGTCGAAGCCAAGCGCATGCTGACCGAGAAACCCAACAACCGTTTCCGCTTGAAAGCGATTGCCGGTGGCGGCGGTAAAGGTCAGCGTATTCTTCAGTCTGCCAATTCCTACAAGGGTAAGACTCTGGAAGAACGCGTCGAGCAAGCTGCAGCCAAGGTTCCGTCGCTGGTGCTAGAGTGCCTCGTTGAGTTGAAAACCAACGGTGTAGGCGACAATAAAAACGTCCTGATCGAAATGAACATCGAAACCACACGCCACCAGGAGATTCAGGTGGTCGGTAATGGTGAGTGGTGTATGACCATGGGCGGGCGCGACTGTTCGCTGCAAATGCACGAACAAAAACTGCTCGAAGTCTCGGTGACCAAAGAAGAACTGGAAGAGGCAATCGAGACCGCCAGCGCCGCCGGCAAAAAGGCCGAAGTTACACAGCTCAAAAAAGATCTTGAGATTCTTGCGCGCATGGAAGAAGAGGGTGCCATTTTTGGCGAGGCTGTGAAGCTGGATTCAGTCGGCACCTTCGAATGTATCGTCGATGGTGAATCTCACTATTTTATGGAGATGAACACCCGTATTCAGGTTGAGCACCGGGTCACGGAGCTGTGCTACAAACTGAAATTTACCAACCCTGAGAACCCCGCTGACAGCTTTATTGCCGAAAGTCTAGTCGAAGTGATGGTATTACTGGCTGCTCACGGCAAGCGTCTGCCTAAACCAGAGCGCATCATACGCGAACCAGCGTCGGTTGAGGCGCGGATGAACGCGACCAACCAAGCATTGCAACCCCACGCCGGTGGTGTTATCGAGTATTGGTCAAACGCGGCTGAGGGTGAAATTCGCGATGACCAGGGTATCTCGCTGCACAACCCCGATACTGATGTGTTTATGAAGTATCACCTTGCAGGTGCCTACGATTCAAATATCGCGTTGTTGCTGACAACGGGCCAGAACCGCCTGGACAGTTACACCAAGCTCGCGGAAATACTGCGTCAAACTGAATTGCGTGGTAAGGATCTCGCCACCAATCTGCAATTCCACTATGGACTGGTTTACTGGTTTATCGGCAACGGCATCAATGCCCGTCCGAGCACGCGCTTTATTGTTCCGTATCTGACGGCCGTTGGTCTCTTGAAAGAGGCGGCCTCTCAGATCGATCTCGATTTTGCCTACGGCAAGATTCGCGAAGCCTACCTG
>JBFKDP010000167.1:0-8665 GCA_041619575.1 Litorivivens sp. | reverse complement strand
GAGCCTTTTCCATTCGCGGTGTGGGCCAGATACGTTTGAATGAGGTGCAGGCAGATCCCGGCGTTGCGGTGTATCTCGATGGCATATTTCTGGCGCGCAATGACAGTCAGTTGCTGGATATTGTCGCGGTAGAAAGCGTTCAGGTTCTGCGTGGCCCTCAGGGAACGCTGTTTGGCAAGAACAGTGTTGGGGGCGCCATTCTGGTGACCACCAAAGACCCTTTCGAGGAATTTACCATCAGTACTGATGTCCTCACGGATTCGCTGGGTCAGCGCAACGCGCAAATCGCCATTGATCTGCCGTTGCTGGAAGACCGTTTATATTCGAAATTGACCGTGGGGTCGGTGCAGTCGGAGGGCTACGCTGAAGATGATGATACCGGAAAAGAAATGGGTAATGACGACAGGCTAGTTGCGGCCCTGCAGTTGCTGTGGAACATTAATGACAATATGTCGCTTAAAACGCTGGCGTATTTTAATGACCAAGACGAGAACGTCCCGCCTTACTACTGCGAACAAGTGACGCTTACTGGCGCTGTGAGTTATGCCAGGGCGCCGGGACGTGCGCAGGCCTACCATGAGGCCTGTACCGAGGCGGAGAAGCTAATCGGCAGTGGCAAGGTTTCCCATGAAAACACTGTCAGTGAGTATTCTTCCCAAGATGCACTTTTCGGCGCTACCTTTAACTGGGACCTTGAAGAAGGCACGTTTAAAAGTATTACCTCGTATGTTGTGAAGGGAAACAGCTACGCAGACTTTGACTTTGACGCGACCGACTTACTGGCCATTCGATCGACCTCTTATGTGCGCGAACGGCTTGCCGCCCAGAGTCTTTATGATGAGGACAGTGGGCGTTACACCCTCGGCCAGGAGTTTCAGTACTCTGGCATTGCTCTCGATGACCGGCTGACCTATACCGTAGGCATTTTTGGTTCCAGGGAATCACTCGACAAGTTGCTTTCCGGGCAATCGTCCACCAAGGAGGGCTGGCTCGGCTTTGAACGTCTGCCTGGTTTGCCGAGTCCGAATGACCTTTGCGTTTTCAGCGGCATTCTCGGCGAGGAGTGCTTGTATGTGCGAGGTGTATTTGATGCCAGTGTCACATCCTATGACAACACCTCCTACGCAGCGTTCTCCCAGTTAACCTACGACCTGTTGCCGACACTGCATCTGACCGGAGGGCTCCGTTACACCTACGAACACCGCGAAATAAAGCTGGAGCAAATGGCCGCGCAGACCGTCCCGCCGGTCGCCGGTATTGCGCTGCCGTCGTCGATCCCAATTACCGTCATGACCGAGACCCAATTCAACATGTTGGAGGATGACTATATCGAGGTATCGCGCGGGGAGCTGCAGTACGGCGAAGCCACCTTTGAGCGGCTCTCCCCTATGGTCAGCTTGTCGTGGGATATTTCAGATCATTTCGACATGGAGTCCGTGGACGGCTTGATGGGCTACGTGAGTATCAGTGAGGGATTTAAATCCGGCGGCTTCAATGTGCTCTCGTCGGGGATAGCGCACTTCGAGCCGGAATACGTCATTGCCACCGAGGTGGGATTCAAGCTCGATGCGCTGAATCGAAAGTTGCGATTGAATGTGGCCGCGTACAATTCGGATTACGAGGATGTACAAACGATCGTTGCCAAGATGCCATCATTGGGTGCGCCTGAGTTGAGCACTCAGAACGCAGGCCTGGCGAGAATGAAGGGGCTGGAGTTCGAAATGAACTGGTTACTTGGTCAATCGTTGGTACTGGTGGCGTCGGGCAATTATATCGACGCGGAGATCCTTGAGTACGACGACGAGGTGATCGATCCGGTAACCAGTGCACCGCGCCCGGTAGATCGCAGCAATGAGCCTTTCCCATTTATACCGGAATATGTCTACGCGCTGTCTGCGCGCTATTCGCTGGCCACAGAACTTGGTGATTTCGATTTTATGCTGAGCCGCAACAGCAGGGCCAGCCAGTTTACCGGGGGGGACGCGGTGGCTGGGTTGCCGGAATTCCAAGAGGCCGCGACTATCGATGGTGTCGATACTTGGTCAACTCGAATCACCTGGACACCTTGGGAAGATCAGCGGATGCGACTGGCATTGTTTGGTAACAATATTACCGACGAAGAGTATGTGGCCACCGGAACGGCCGTTTACTCCGGATTTGGGACCAACTCGATCACGCTTGGCAAAAAGCGACATTTCGGTCTGGAGCTGAATTACGAATTTCGATGATCACTGTTTCATTGGATTGCAAGCTGACAGTCCACAGTGACGCTGCGTACAGCTTCGCGGATGTTTTTTGCGTAACTTGATGAACGATAGCAAAGGAAAACCCTGATGAGAAACTACCGAGCACTGTCGATTATCACTCTGGCGTTGGTTGCGACGGGCTGCGCTAAAGTCGATGATCCGGGGTTGTTTCCAGAGTACAGCGCAGAGTCCGCTACTCCTCCCGTGAAGCAGGAGCGACTAGCTCACACACCAGAGCGCCAGTTACTGTGGGGTGATTTGCATATTCACACGAGCTACTCGACGGACGCTTTTGTAATGGGCGTTCGATCACTGCCAGATGATGCCTACCGGTTTGCCAAGGGCGGTGAGATAGAGCACGCCGCCGGCTATGGTATTCGTATCGGTCGCCCTTTGGATTTTGCGGCGGTCACCGACCATTCAGAATACCTCGGCGTGATCCGGGCGCAAAACCCGGATCTGCCATTGTCTACTCGTTCATTGCGTGAGCGATTGGTCAACGACAGTCCACTGCGTACCACCTTTGCCTGGATTAAAACCATGGTCGGATTCAACCCGCGTCTTGGTGTTGTAGAAGGCGCGGATAAAATGTCGGCCGACGCATGGCAGGAAATTATCGACAGCGCCGAACGAAACAATGACCCCGGACGGTTTACCAGTTTTATCGGTTACGAATGGTCATCCATGCCAGACAAAAACAATCTGCACCGCAATGTTATCTATCGCGGTCATTCCGTGCCGGCTATCCCTTATAGCTCATTGATTTCTCAAAACCCAGAAGACCTGTGGGCCGCCCTTGAAGCGCAGCGGGCTAACGGCATGGACAATCTGGCCATTCCGCATAACGGCAATGTAAGCAATGGCCTGATGTACGACCGAGAAACCTTCGACGGCAGACCCTTGACGGAGGCCTATGCACAACGACGTTTGGCCAATGAACCTGTCAGTGAAATCTTTCAGGTTAAGGGCTCCTCGGAAACTCACCCGGTGCTGTCGCCGAATGATGCTTTCGCCGGGTTTGAAATATTCGATACCATTCTTTCCGGAAAGATTCGCACTTCCGAACCCGAAGGAAGCTATGCGCGCGACGCGTTGCGGCTTGGCATCGAATTGGCCCACACCGCGGGCTTTAATCCCTACCGTTTCGGCGTGATCGGAAGTTCGGACAGTCATAACGCGTCGTCGTCTGTCGAAGAGGATAACTTCCACGGGAAGCTTCCGCTTTTCGATGGTAGTGCCGGTATCCGCTTGAACAAGAACGTGCTGCTGCCTGAGCAATACCAGCTGGCGCGACGGTGGGGGGCCGCAGGTCTGGCGGCTGTTTGGGCTGAAGAAAATACCCGGGAGTCGATATTTGATGCCCTAAGGCGTCGTGAAACCTTTGCGACCTCTGGCCCGCGAATCAGTGTTCGGTTTTTTGGCGGGTGGGGCTATCCCCGGAATTTAATCGATAGAGACAACCGGATCGAGCTTGCTGAAGCCAGCGGTGTTCCGATGGGGGGGAGACTGCCTCCCAAGCCATTTGAAGAGGGGGGCTTAGACAGTATGCAAGCGCCCATGTTTGCGGTCTGGGCCAGCAAAGATCCTGCTGGGGCCAATCTCGACAGAATTCAAATCATCAAGGCTTGGGTCGATGGCGATGGGGTTACTCAAGAGAAAGTAATAGATGTCGTCTGGTCTGATCAGCGCAAGCTGGACCCTGCTACCGGAAAGCTGCCGGATGTCGGTAATACCGTCGATGTGGCCAGCGCGAGCTATTCGAACAGTATAGGCGCTGTGCAGTTACAAGCCGTTTGGCAGGATCCGCAGTTTGATCCAGACCAACACGCAGTGTACTACGCACGGGTGATAGAGATTCCCACACCGCGCTGGACTACCTACGATGCGATGACATTGGGCGTTCCTGCGCCGGAACCTGTGTCTCTTCAGGAGCGCGCTATCACGTCTGCTATCTGGTATGAGCCGGTGTCGCCGTCGGGCAATGCACAACGCGGCTCGCAACGTTAGCAATTAACGATTGTTAGTCACTCTTCCGCTTTGTAAACAGACTCTAGGCCTCTCATTGCGCAAGGACGTTATTATGCAAAAGTTGGCGCCGCCGGTATGAGCATGACAGAAATGGCGACAGCCGGAACCGTGCATTCGCCGGATCTCTTCAATGGCAAGCGCGTTCTCATTTCGGGGGGCGGGAGCACGATCGGCGACGCAATGATCTGGCTATTGGCTCGCCTGGGTGCGGAGGTAATCCTGGTTGGGCGGGCTACGAAAACGCTTCAAACAATTGAGAACGCGCTGGTTGCCCACGGATATAGGGCGCAAAGTTATGTACTTGATATCGGCGACGCGCAGGCGGTGGAGTTTCTGTTTAACGAGCTTTGGTGGAAGGGCGACCACATCGACGTACTGGTGAATAGCATGGTCGGTCAGACGCCTGCGTCGCTCAATGTTAGCGATTGTAAGACCTTCAGGGAAACCTGCCTCGAAGGCGGCCAGCTGATGATGCAGGCTGCAGCGAAGCAATGGCTGCAGGAGGGCTTGGCGGGCAATATTGTAAATGTTGTTCCAGCGACAGAGGGGGGGCTACAGAGTATCGCTACTTACATCGAGGACACTAACGAGATGGCAATGGCGTGGACGCGCCAACGTATTCGGTGTAATTGTTTGGCAGTTGGCCTGACTGATGCCGACGGTAACTACACAGTCGATTTAAACACCATGCATCCCCTGCTATCGGCGTGGAATATTGCGGAGGTTGCTGCATTTCTCGGCAGTAATGCCTCAAAACACCTGACTGGCGAGATGATTCTTCTCGATGGCCGACGTTCGCTGCCAAAAGCCCTGCGTGGCCTCACACAGCACAAATCATCCGTCTAGTTTTGGCTTTGTCAGCCGAGCGTATTTGGGGGGGATAATATCGATTTGCGCGATCTGTTAGGAAAACGCTGTAGCCCAGTGAAACCTGACAGGGCTTTCCCAAATTTGAAACCTGTCAAGCCGGGCCGCGCATCGTTTCGGCTTAAGCCGCGCGCTTACCCTCAAAGGCGTTCTCACCCATCGGGCCGACCTTTACCTTGCCGCTAAGCACATCGCCATCCACTTGCACGTTAAACGCCAGCTTGATGTTCATCGGCTTGGTCAGTTTACAAACCCACGTGGCCGTGTCGCCCTCTACCTTGCCGTCTTCGATTGTAATAATGCCAATGGGAGACGTTATTTCGCCGGCCAATGCGGAGCCGGTGACGGTCGCTTTCATTTTTCCGTTCTGTGCACCCATCGGGGTATTCAGCACGATGTCCCAGTTTCCTTCAAAGCTCATAGGGATATCCTCAATCTCACTGTTATTGGAATGGTTCAGCCCTTGCCTGGCTGTATAAGGCTGTCCGTCGAACACTGCCGGGGCATCGATTGGACACGGTTGAATCATATATCAGTTGTTCGCACCTCAGTTGCACTCATCTGGAAACAATCTGTTTCCGCTCTCTAATAGTTGTCGAGCGTCGTATTGACTAAAGTTGCATGAATAATAAGTGCAGTTTCGGACTCTATCCGAAAGCCCTGAATATATGGTGATCGACTATGGTCGCCGGGCTATGCAGATGTTTGGGATAACAATATGAAAAACCGCTCATTTCCGATCTGGCAGAATATCTTGCCAGCTGCCGCTTTGGTGCTGCATCCAGTCTTACTACCCTCACACGCGGGTGCTCAGGAGGCCCGGGGACAGTCCCGAGGTGTTTTGGAAGAAGTTATAGTCACGGCTCGCAAACGGAGCGAGAACATTCAGGAAACACCCGTAGCGGTAACCGCCATGAGCGGGTTTGAGTTGCGGGAACGGGGCATTGTGAATGCGCGCGAGCTAGCCAAGTCGGTTCCCAGCCTCCAAATTGTTGAAGGTCAGAGCAATCAGATTTTCCTGCGCGGCGTAGGCCAGCTTTCTGGCTTGGTGCGACAAAACCCATCTGTTAGTGCTTATCTGGATGGCGTTTTTATTCCGCGCGCTGATGGCCAGCTGCTGGATACGGTCGACGTTGAAAACATTCAGGTGCTGCGCGGTCCACAGGGCACTTTATTTGGTAAAAACAATACTGGCGGAGCGTTGGTGTTCACCCTGCAAAAGCCCGGTGAAGAGCGCGAAGGCTATATTGAAGGAGGTCTTGGTAACTACAGTTTTAGCCAGGCCAAAATGGGTTACACCCTGCCGATCTCGGATACCTTTTCCACTCGCTACACCTTGAGTACCCAGCGTCGCGCTGGCTATCTGGAGGATACCTCTTCGTCAAACAACAGCTCGCTGGATCGTTGGGCGGGGATTGCACAATCACGATGGACCGCGTCTGATCAGCTGACCGTAGATGGCCTGCTCTACTACGGAGAGGTGGAGGAAAGAACGCCGTCCTACAATTGCCGCGTTGTGTCAGATGATGCGTTACTAGCCAATGGCCTCGGGCTGCTGTGGGCAGGCGACACTAATCCACGCGAACCGCGTGCTTATCGGGAAAACTGTGAGGCTAATTCTAGGGAAAATCTGCCAGATCTGCACACCAATCAAGGTTCGAGCCAGCGCCAGAATAAGGAGATAAATACACTGATGCTGGGGCTGACGTTCAACTGGGAATTCGACTCTGGTCAGCGCGCAAAAGTTATTCTGGGGCATCGGGACGCGGCTAAGTACGGGCCACGCTCCGCTACTGATGATGGCGGTCCCGCTGATTATTTCCGAGGCTACACTCTGGGTAAGGGCGAGCAGCTGTCCACAACGCTTGAGCTGCAGTTCGACGGCAGCGCCCTTGGAGATAGGATTGATTACACCGTGGGAGCGTTCGCTCAAGATGAATTCAAATCGGAAAATTTCCACACGGGCAATGCCATCGTCGGACTCGAAACCAGTTCCCTTGCAGCAATCGCTGCGGGCATCCAGCCGAGCAACAACCTGGTTCTGCCAACGGGAACTGCACCGATAGTTGGCCCTTTCCTGACGCCCGACCGCTTGCAGAGTTTCGATATTAACGAAACCACCTTTGCGGCATTCTTTCAGGCCACATGGCATCTGACCGACAATCTTGAGTTTACCTTTGGTGGTCGCTATACGAAGGCGAGCACGGAATCCGAGTTGGCCACCCGGGAAACTGACATTGCTGCCTTCAACGCCATACTGGGGGGAGATGTACGCTTTACCACCCTCGAGCCAGATTCCGGTTTGCATCTCTACAACGCGGGAACCTGGCTGGATGACCCCATCGCTATTGCCAACAGCCTTTTTAGCGACCCTGATGGCGACAGTATCTATACGCCACTGGGCGCACCGCGAATGGATACCGCGAAAGCAACATTCTCCGAATTTACCCCGATGGTATCCGTTTCCTATGTGGTGGATGAGTCGCTGCTGGACGGATCACTGTTTGACAGTATGTTGACCTACCTGACCTGGAGCAATGGCTTCAAGTCTGGTTTTCTGGAGCCGAAAGGAGCCGATGGCTTGATTGTGGTCAAGCCGGAGCTGCTGGAGAACCTTGAGCTCGGCTTCAAGATCGATGCGTTTGACAAGACTGTGCGGCTGAACCTCGCTTTCTACACTATGGATTTCGACAACATGCAGTTGATTACGGTCGGTGTAGATTCCACTAACTCCCTGGTGGTGACCTCTACTAATGCCGGCGAATCGGAAATTGCGGGCGGCGAGATGGAGCTTAGCTGGTTACCGACACCGGATTTGCTGTTCTCACTCAGCTACAGCAATAACCACTATCGATTTCTGGAGTACAGTGAATTTGACCTGTTGGACCTGATACTGGGGCGCCAGACGGTTGTAGACCGCAGCGACGAGACTTTCCCCAAATCTCCTGAGCAAACGTTTTCCTTTGGCGCGCAATATACCTGGCATTTGCCCCTTGGCCGGGTGACCGCCCGGGCCGATGTGAGCTTTACAGATGATATTTACCACGGATTCGACAACGGTGCCTGGGATGTTCGCAAAACTAACCCCGAATCTGTGATGGCTGAGGCCTACACCGTCGCCGACCTGCGTATTAGCTGGGAGAATCCCGGCGCTAGCCTGTCTGCGGCTGTCTGGGTTAAAAACGCTACCGACGAGCGCTATCTGAACGGCTGGAGTGCAACGGCGGATTCAGTGGGGAACTTTGTGGAAATTGTAGGTGCGCCGCGGATGTTTGGTGTAGAGCTGCGCAAAGCGTTTTAAGAGGGAGGAGGCGCCTGAGGAGCGTGTTGCTTGCTAGTAGTGAGAGTGCTTCGAATAGAACTGGTGTAGATGCTGAGCAGGAGAAATGGCGCGCCCGGAGAGATTCGAACTCCCGACCAAGTGGTTCGAAGCCACCTACTCTATCCAGCTGAGCTACGGGCGCGCAGGCGCGGCAGTGTAACGCAAAGTGGCTGTTATCGCTAAGGAAAATTAAGGATTGTGG
>JBFKDP010000166.1:0-8692 GCA_041619575.1 Litorivivens sp. | reverse complement strand
TACAAGCTGATGCTGTTGTCTGTTAGTTGAACATCGCCAATCAGGTAATGGAAACGTGATTGCGGGTCTGCGGTGGGCTGCAGGCGTGTTATCCGGGTGTGCAATAACCTGCTGCCGTCCTCGGCTAGAATGTGAGTGTCAATTCCGTCGGCGACGCTGGGCATTAACTTGAGTTCGCGGCTGCTGACGGGCAGTTTTAATTCCAGTTGCGTGGTATCCGTTAGCGTTCCTACCTTGCCTCCCACAGGGAGGAACTGACCCAACTGGGCATCGACCTGGCTAATGACGCCAGCGAAAGGTGCGGTCACCGTCGTGCGCTCCAGGTTGAGTTTGGCCCGCTGCAGTTTCGCTTCAGCGGCGGCAAGGGCGGATTCCGCGCTGGCGAGTTGGGGCTTGCGCAGGAAAAGGTCATTCGCCTCCTGGCTGCCCAGATCGCGCCATTCGCGCCTGGCCTGGCGAGCGCGGCCGCGTTCAGTGGCGAGTAATTGGCGGGCATCTGCCACTTGAGCACTGGCCTCAGCAAGGGCGATTTCAAAATCACGAGGGTCTATTTGCACCAACAGATCGCCCTTGTTCAATGCCTGACCGCGGGCAAAATGATCGCTAGTGGCAATTACAGTGCCGCTCACCTCGGCTGTCAGGCGTGCTTCACGTCGGCTTTCAAGTGTTCCCTGACTTTCAATTTGCAGGTGTCTGGGTTGAACTTTTGCCGTGCTCACCTCAACTTGCGGAGCTGTTTTGGGTGGCAGCGGACCCGCCTGAGGTTTCGGTTTGCCCGTGGCAATGAGTACAGCCAGGCCAAAGCCCGCCAGAATTAGACACGCAGGCCCCCAGCGCTTGAGCTTGTTTGCGCTATTATTTGCTGTGCTGGCAGTTCCCATAATGCTGTCTTTTCCTTCTGGCTGGCTTGGTCGCTTGTGAACCAAAAGATATAAAGATAATATATTAGATCATATTGTTTGTCATTGCGCAGCTGGGCAATCTTTTCTCGACCCTTAGGCTATGACTTGAGCGGATTATGTTTATGAATGAGTACCTGTTATTGAAGTTTGCCCATATTGTGGCATTTGTCTATTGGCTTGGTGGAGATTTGGGTACTTTTATTGCCAGTCGTTACGTGGTGGACGACAAGATTGGCACTGAAGCTCGCGCGGTTGCGCTAAAAATCATGCTCGCCTGTGACCAAGGGCCAAAGATGGCGATGCCGCTTATCCTGCCCTTGGGTATCCATATGGCCGCCATCACGGGTGTGATGCAGCTATCTGACTGGAGTCTGGCACTGGTTTGGCTGCTAGCTGCCGTCTGGCTCGCTAATGTGCTGATCTTGTATTTTAACGAAGGCAAGCCGTTCACTCAGGCTTTGTCAAAAGCGGACCTGATCTTCCGCGTAATCATCGTGATAGCGCTTGCGGCTTTGGCCATTGGTGGGCTGGTCGATAACGCGCTGATCAGCGCTGACTGGATTTCCTGGAAGCTCCTGGTGTTTGTTGCGCTCGTCGCTTGCGGTATAGCGATTCGTATTAATCTCAAGCCCTTTGTGCCTGCTTTTGTAAAGCTGATGAGCGAGGGTCCCAGCACCGAGGTCAATAATGCAATGCGCGATTCTGTGGCTCGTTGTCGCCCCTTTGTCTGGACCATATGGGCGGGACTTTTTCTCAATGCGGCCATCGGCCTGCACATTATTTGACAGCAGCAAGTCTAATCCTATTTAAATCGCATCCCGGCACTGTTGCATGCCGATGGAGGGTCTGAACGATGAGTGACATGATTTTATACAGCTTGCCCCATTCCCCCTATGCCGCACGTGTTCGACTGATGGTCGCGCTCAAGGGCCTGGAAGTTAGCGTGGAAGCACCGCCGGAAGGGTTGGCTTCCGAGACATTCAAGGCGTTGACGCCAACCGGCAAGGTACCTGTATTGGTGGCCGAAGGGCTGAATTTACCTGAGTCCATTGCCATTATGGAATATCTGGATGAGTGCTTTCCTGACTCCGCGCTACTGTTCGGAAGCCCTGCTGAGAGAGCCTGGCAGCGCGCGGCTTCGCGTTTTGTTGATCTCGGCTTGGCTCCGGCCCTGTTTCCGCTGTTTGCGCAACTGCGCGCTGAGCCCAAAGATGAGGCGCTGATTGCAAAGTCGCTTGAAGACCTCAAGCATCAGCTCGGTGTACTGACCGATTTTGTGCGACGCAGCCCCGGCGCCATGCTCGCGGCGGAGTCCCCTGCATTTTTTGACTGCGTACTGACGCCGGTAATGTTCTATATCGCAACCATTGTCCCGATATTTGGAGAGGGCGATGTGCTGGCTGGGCAATCGGAACTTTCTACCTGGTGGTCGGCTGTGCAGGAAAATAATGCGGTTACGGATGTGCTGGAAGAGATGCGCGCTGGCCTCGCCGCAATGATGGGTGGATAAATGCGACTGTTTGGCACATTAATACGCTGTATTCTCTGGCTTATGGCTGGCCTGCTACTTCTGGCTGTGGTTTGGGGGTTCTGGAGTGGCTGGGCATACCGAGATATACCGCTGTCTGAGTTGGAGAAGCGCTATGGCAGTGACAACCTGCACTCAACCAATCTCAACGGGCAGCCGCTATTTTACCGTATAGATGGCAAAGATATTGGCACCGCACCCGCAGTTCTGTTGATTCATTCCCACTACTTTGATTCGGGTATGTATGATCAGTGGGCTAAAGTGCTGGGGCAGGAATATACGGTATTGCGTTTTGATATGACGAGTCATGGATTTACTGGACCCGATATCAATAATGATTACAGCATGGCGCGAACACTGGACATTCTTGATGGCTTACTTGATGAGCTGACAATATCCAAGCTCGCCATTGTGGGTTCATCCCTCGGGGGCAATGTCGCCTTTCATTGGGCGGCGCGACATCCGGAGCGAGCGACTCATTTGGTGCTGGTGAATTCCGGTGGCCTCAAGCGGCAGCAAAGCAGTCGACGAAGCGCTGCGGGCATTGCTCCTTGGTTCTATCGTGTATTCTATTTTATACCGGAACTAGCTTATCGGCAGTTTCTGCTTTGGATGGTGGCGGATAAAGAGGTTGTGGATGACGCATTGGTCGAACGCTTTCATGCGATGTTTCGGCGAGAGGATAATCGCTTTGCTGAAATGGAGCGGATGCGCCAGTTTGATGTCGGCAGCCCCGAAGAGACTCTTGCTCGCGTCAAAGTCCCAACGCTGATTATGTGGGGTGAGGAAAACCCGCAATTGCCGGTCACACAAATTGAGCAGTTTATTCAACTTCTCGGCAATGCCGCAAGTGTTCGGTCGATTCGTTATCCGGGCCTTGGGCACGTATTGCCGTTGGAGAGTCCGCGCCAGGCTGCTGAGGATATTCGTCAGTTTCTCAAGGAATAGCAATGGCCACATCAATGCGTGCAACAATTACTCTACTGGCGTTTTCTCTCTCACTTTGCATAAGTGGATGCAGCAGTGAGAGCGCGCCGCTTCCAGAGGCAAAGCCCCTACAAATGAGTGAGGGGGCTGAATCCCGTATCCCCTTTCTAGAGGTCGGCCCGCACCCCGTCAGCCCGGCAGTCATTTTTCAACTGACTGAAAGCGAGAAGAGTGGCATTCGTGCGCTCTTACCAGGGGGGCAGTCTGCATCCTTGCCGCTGGTTATCTTTTCTCACGGAAACTGGTCCGATGCCGATCGCTATGAGCCACTTTTGCGCTTTTGGGTGAGTCATGGCTACGCTGTACTGGCGCCAACCCACTTGGACGGGCGGAGCATGGCCCGGGGTATCTTCAATAGTTTGCGCTTCGGCCAAATGGGCTTAATTGAAGAGCGGGTGAAGGATATTCAAGATATTCTGGATTCGCTTGATGCAATAGAAATGGAGCTTGGGCAAAGCTTCGATCGCGGGCGTATCGCTCTTGCAGGTCACTCATTTGGCGCGTTTACGGTTCAGCAATTCGCTGGCGCGGTAGCCAGCGATGAGGGCAGAGTCAGCAGGGCGGGCGACCCGCGTGTGAAAGCTGTTATTGCAGTGTCTCCACCCGGCCCCATGTTTGATGTGATTCATGAGCGCAGCTGGCTTGATATGCGGGGGCCAGTGCTGGTGACAACAGGTACCTGGGATTCGAACGCCCAGTTCTGGCCAGATTGGCGCCTGCACTTAATGTCGTTTGAAACCGCGCGAGCGGGTGGTTTGTATGCGCTGGTTGTGGAAGGTGCAGATCACTACCTCGGGAATTTGATCTGTCGACCGGAGCGTGAGGCTGCACCACAGCACGAAGCCCTGCGTATGGTGAATGCGGTGACAACGCAGTTTTTATCGGCCCACCTCAATGCAGACCAATCTGCACAGGCTTTCCTCGATGCTGGTTTGCTTGGCGAGTACACAGGGGGCTTTGCCCGCCTGCAGTCACGATAGTGCTAGCTTGATGCGCTGACTGCGATTATGCGCTCGGTGACGCTCTAATCAATGGTGCTGGTCAGCAGTTCTAGCTAATAACGGACTCGTCGCTGACTGGCCGTTCTTCCACGCGGAGTTGACTGATTGCCCAAGCTAGTATCAGCAGGCTGGCTGCAATGCCGAGCGACCAGGCGGCAGTATAGCCATATTGACTCAGGAGGATGCCTGCGCCCAAGGGGCCAAACATACGGCCGAAGGCTGAACTGGAACTACCCATGCCCATCATTTGTCCGCGCAGACTTGCCGCGCTGCGATGGGTGAGTAAGGCATTCAGCACAGGCGTGCCAATGGTGCCGCCGGTTACACTCAGGAAAAATGCGGCGAGAATCATCTTGTCGGAATCAGCGGCAATCGCCAATGCAAAGCCGCAACACATAAGGCTCGCGCCCACAGCCAGCAGTTTTAGTTCTCCCAGTTTACGCACCAGAATGCCGATAACGCCTGCCTGCAGGATTGCCATAGTGATGCCGATTGCACCGAATACCATGCCGACTTCGCGGGCGCCCCAAGCCAGGCTAACGCCGACCCACAGTGGAAACAGGTAGCTGAAGCAGGTGTGACAGGTATTGTTAAGAAAGTACTGCATAACCAGCAGTCCATTACCGGAGCGTTTAAGCGTCTGCAATACATTGCCCGTATGCGCCCCGGCAATTAATTCAGCCTGCTGTGTGTCTCTTTCTGCACGACCGTGACTTTCCTTCAAGAAGAATAATCCGGCGAGCAGTGCGGCGCTGGAAAGCCCCGCAGCGACCAGTCCCGGCAGGATGAAGTTACCTTCGTCACCCGACAGAATGCCACCGAGAAAGGGGCCGATTACCATGCCCAGGCCAAATGCAGAACCCATAATACCCATGTATTTGGCGCGATCTTTGGGTTCGGTGATATCCGCCACCATGGCGGAAGCAACGCCAAAATTTCCACTCATGATGCCGGCAATAATGCGCGATACGTAAAGCATGGTGAGTGTATGGGCGAAGGCGAGAATGACATAGGACACCGCTGCCCCGGAAAGACAGATCAGTAGCACGGGTTTGCGTCCAATGCGGTCGCTGAGCTTGCCCCAAAAGGGCCCAACAATACCGCCGAAAATGGAATAAGACGCGATGAGTAGCGCTATGTCCATGTTATCAGCGCCTACCTGCGGAGCCATAAACGGTAATATGGGAATGATGATGCCGAAGCCGATCAGGTCAATCAGCACGGTTACAAACAATATCGGCACGTTTTATCTCCAGCGATGCGAGGGAGAATGGCCCTCATTGCTGCAATTGAAAAGGGCGGATGTCTCACAGCCGGGGGGGAGCAAAGCGAACCAGACCTGACTCCAAAACTGTGAGACATCCATTACACGTGTTAAGGCTAAACGCTCAATGCTCGGCCAGTAGCGAGCCGAAACCACGAATGCGGTCTTGAATACCGTTGGCGCGCAGGGCGTGCCAGAAGGTCAGCGCATTGATGGCCAGCACGGGTTTGCCCAATTCTTTTTCCAGTTGCGCGGCCAGATCGACAAAGTACAGGATTGTACCCGCCTGCAGAATGAGATCGACGTCATCGCCATTGACCTCTTCTACTAGCGCGCGGGTTTTTGCAAAGCTTTCATGGGCGATGCTAACCGGGCTGTCCGATTTGTGGCCCGCAATTCGGACAACTTCGTATCCGATGTCGCCGAGGAACTTGACTACCTGCTGATCTCCAACAGGCATATAGGGCGTGATCACACCGATACGGCGAGCTTTGGGGTAGCAGCTCAGCGCATCGAGGATGGCTTGTGCGCCAAAGGTGATATTGCAGCCGCCGACTTCTTGGGCAATGGCATTGTATTTTTGGAATTCACGGTCGGAGCGGTCTTTGCCGTCCCAGAAGGTTTCTGCCGAATAGCCGAAAATCACATGATCCGGCTGACAGGTCAGCGCATCGCGCAGGCCCTGTTCCGTGGCAGCGCCAATGGCTTTAACCATATTCACAAAGTCTTCTTCACTTTTAACCGAAAAGGGCGGGATCACACAGGCCCTGGTTGCCAGTACCACGCCTTCCGGGCGCATCATGTGGTATTCGGTTTCAACGGCGGTGTTGGTGGAGGGAACCAACACAGAGAATTTTTTTCGGTAACCGTAATAGTCGCTCATGGGCCTGCTGTTCTTGCAATAAAGAATTAAAGATATAACAATAGCTCAAATGGTGCAATATCGAACACGAATATCGATGCAATAAATCAGGGTGGCAGCGCAATGAATACACAGCACAGTGCAAACAAAGTAGCTTTGGTAACCGGAGGAAACCGCGGTATCGGGCTTGAGATCACCCGCCAACTTCTGAATAGGGGTATGCAGGTCATTGCCACCAGTCGCAGTGGCAGCATGATTGATGAGCTGTGTGACTATGAAAAACTTGACGTACAGGTACTCAATGTTTGTGACGACACCAGTGTGCAGAGACTTGCCGATTATGTTGAGCAACGCTATGGCGGGCTTGACATACTGGTCAATAATGCAGGCATTGCTGTAGATAAATGGGTGCCTGCACTGAAGCTCACTATCGATGACTACCGTGCGACAATGGAAACCAACCTATATGGCGTCTTGCGCTGCTGTCAGGCTTTTGTGCCGATGATGCAGCGCAGGGGCAGTGGCCGAGTGGTCAATCTGTCCAGTGAACTGGGATCTCTGACCGATGTGAAAATGGGTTCTTCATTGGCCTATCGGTCCTCGAAGACGGCTCTGAACGCACTTACGGCTTTACTCGCCTGCGAATTGAACGATTTCCCGGATATCTTGGTCAACGCTTCCTGTCCGGGCTGGGTACGAACCGAACTTGGGGGTGATGATGCGCCACTTTCAGTCGAAGAGGGTGCGGATACAGCCGTCTGGTTGGCAACCCTGCCCGCGGGTGGCCCTAGTGGTGGTTTGTTCCGTGAACGTGCGCCGTATCCCTGGTAGTGGCGCGGCTGATGTCGGCCGTTTATAGGCATCATCCAGCGCAGAAATAGCGGCGGCGATAGTAATTGCGCTACTCTCAGGTATCCATAATTCAAATGATATCTGCGGAGTGTGCGCGATGGCCAAAGATCGCTTTTCACAGCAGTCAGAGCACTATCAGCGTTATCGTCCCGGGTATCCGCCCGCCGTATTCAAGCGCCTGGCGACTTTGTCGCCAGCGCGGCAACGTGTCTGGGACTGTGGCTGTGGTACGGGGCAAGCGAGTGTGCCTTTGAGTCGAGAATTTGACGCTGTTTTCGCGACTGACCTGAGCTGGCAGCAATTGCGTAATGCCCAGTGCGCAGACAATATCAGTTACTGTGCTGCCACCGCTGATGCTGCACCTTTTGCCGATGCATCGTTTGATATGGTGAGTGTGGCTCAAGCACTGCATTGGTTTAACCTTCCCGCATTTTTCGCCGAGTGTGATCGAGTGCTAAAGCCGGGCGGTCTATTGGTTGCCTTGACTTACAATCTTCTCAGCGTTGAACCGGACATTGATCCGCTTATTCAGCACCTGTATACGGAGGTTCTTGGGGACTATTGGGATGCCGAGCGCAGACTGGTTGATAGCGCTTACGCGGATATTGATTTTCCCTTTTCAGCAGAACCTGTGGACGATGATGAAATGATCTGTCACTGGCAACGCGATCAGTTGCTGGGATATTTACAGACTTGGTCCGGTCTCAAGCAGTATCGCAAAGCGACTGGCAAGGATGCGCTGAGTGAAATTTCACCCGCTCTTTCGGCATCGTGGCCAGACGATGAAGTTCGGGTGGTGCGTTGGCCCCTGCGCTGCATTGTGCGGCGCAAGGCTTTGGACTAGTCTTCAACGTAGCGGTAGATCGACAGCTTCCCAGGCGGGAGAGACAGGTCGTCAAGACTGTCACTTTCAGCGGGGTCCATATCCATGGAATTGTGCTGGGCCGCGACAATTTCGTTTAAGCCATCACCATCCACGTCAGCCACAACCGCCATGCCAAACATTTTGGCTTCATCGACAATGTCTTCCCGGAAGCTGCCGTCGGCCTGCTGGATAAAAGCATACAGCTTGTCGTTGCCGTCGCCGGGTACGGCTACATCAGGTCGGCCGTCGTTGTTGATATCGCCCACATTGAATATACCGGGTACACCCTGACTCGCCGGATTGCCGTAGTACAGCGTCACCTGGAAGTTGGTAGAGATAACCCGTTTTTCCCATTGGCTAACTGCGGTGGGATTTTGGGGGATCTCAAACCCATAGATTCCGGGGGGGGTTACGACATTGCCATTTTCATC
>JBFKDP010000165.1:0-8713 GCA_041619575.1 Litorivivens sp. | reverse complement strand
TTTATTCTTGTAGTTTTCAGTCTGTTAGCGCTGCCAGCTGCAGGTTAGCGTAGCGCTGTGCGTCGGGCCCAAAGCGCCAGTCTTTCTTGCCCAAGCGGACTCTATAGCGCGGGCGAGTCACATAGGCCCAGGCTTCTGTAGCGACACCATCGTCGCACACTGGCGACACAACAGTGCGGCGATACATCTCGCCTTCGTAGCGATCTAGCCGAGGCCAGGCAGACGGGGGAATGCCCCGCACCAAGATACCCTCGACGCTAAAGCCTTGGCAGGCAACGATGCCTGGATAATCTGCCCGCAACAATTCCAGGCAGCGAAAGTCCGAAAGACGGGCTGCCTCAACCAACAATGACCGCCCTGCCAGTGCTTCCAGCAGAGGCTGATACATTAGCGTGCCATAACAAAACAGCTGAGCCACCACCTAGCCCGACCGATAGCGACTGGAATCCTGATTGAACAACATGGCTCGCGCGCTGTCATCCATCGCGCCGGGCTCGGGGCGCAGCTCTTTACCAACATCAATGCCCCGCCGCAGTGCCGGGCGCTGCTTCAGTGTGTCATACCAACGTTTCAGGTTCGGAAAGTTGTTCAGATCAAAACCAAAACGCCGGTAGGGCAGCAGCCAGGGAAAGCTGGCCATATCGGCAATGGAGTATTCACCCGCCAGATAATCTTTGCCGCGCAGGGCATAGTCCATCACTCCGAGCAGGCGATCATATTCTTTCAGATAGCGATTCTTGGCATATTGGTTTTCGTCGGTGTCGGCGTAATTGACAAAGTGACTGGCCTGGCCGCCCATGGGCCCGAGATTGGCCATCTGCCAGAACAGCCACTGAGTGACATCATAATAAGCACGCGGCTCACGTGGCATAAAGCGGCCACTTTTTTCGGCCAGATACATCAAAATGGCGCCTGACTCGAAGAGAGACAGCGGCCCGCCGTCCGCAGCGTGATCGACGATGGCGGGCATCCGAGCATTGGGATTGATGGCCAGAAAGTCATCGGTAAATTGCTCGCCACTGGCAATATTGAGCGGCAGCACCCGATAAGGCAGGCCACACTCTTCCAGCATGATTGTGATCTTCCAGCCATTGGGTGTCGGCGCAAAGTAGAGATCAATCATAAGGCTTAGCGGATCGCAGCCAGACCGCGATAGCGAAATCCGGCAATTCGGGGCGTTTTGGGCAGGTAATCTGTCTCAAGGTGTTGAATATTAAACCCCCCGTCCTGCAGGTATTGGGCGATAGGGCGATTAAGGTGGCACCCCCCCGCGACCTTTTTCCAGAGCGGGTTAACACGATTCTGCCATTTCAACACAGAGGCATCCGGGGCGGCACCGTGCTCACAGAAGAGCAGCTTGCCACCCGGCTTGAGCACTCGCCGCATCTGGCTGAGCGCCTGCTGCCAATCGGGAATGGTGCAAAGGGTAAAGGTCAGCACCACAGTATCAGCGCTATCGTCGTCCAGCGGGATTTCCTCGCCTGGCAGGCCAAGCCACTCCACACTGACCGGCGACCGCTCAAGGTTGCTCTCTGCCTTCTTGCGCATGCCTTCGGAGGGCTCCAGCCCCCAGACAAAATCCACCTTGTCAGGGTTGTAGTAGCGCAGGTTGAGGCCGCTGCCCATCCCCACTTCCAGCACACGGCCCTCGGCGTCGGCGAGCAGGCTTTCACGCTCATTCATAATGACCTTGTCACCACAGGCGAAATCAATCACATGCGGCAATATGTGCTGTTCGTAAAATGACATGGTATCCCCTTGAGGTGGCGGCCCGCCGAGCGGGTTTATTATCGATTTTTTTCCAGCACTTTCTCCACGATGGCCGTCGTCGAGCAGTCATCAAAAAATGACAGCACCCTGACTTCACCGCCGTAGGACTCCACGATTTCCCAACCCACAACGCCTTTCTTGTCATAGTCACCGCCTTTCACAAGGATATCCGGCTTGAGCGCCTCAAGCAGCGGCTCGGGGGTATCGTCGTCAAAACAGACCACCCAGTCGACTGACTCCAAACCAGCCAATACGGCCATCCGACGATCCTGCGGATTTATCGGTCGTCCCGGCCCCTTGAGCTTCGACACAGAGGCATCACTATTGACCGCAACCACCAGACGGTCTCCGAGCTGGCGCGCCTGCTCAAGGTAACCAACGTGGCCCGCATGGATAATATCGAAGCAGCCATTGGTAAAGACCACACGCTCGCCGTGAGCGCGCGCATCTTCCAAAACGAGGGCCAGTTGCTCAACACTCAACGCCCCACGCTCACTACCCTGCTCGCGCTGAACTGCCCGGCGCAATTCCGGCGCGCTGATCGCAGCCGTTCCGAGTTTACCCACAACAATACCCGCCGCGAGGTTGGCCAATGCAACGGCATTAGGCAGGTCGTCGCCGGCAGCCAGCGCGGCAGCCAAAACCGAAATCACCGTATCCCCTGCACCCGTAACATCAAACACCTCCATCGCCCGGGCCGGCAGGTGAAACTCGGGCTCTCCGGGGCGGATCAAGCTCATACCGTGCTCACCCCGTGTTACAAGCAAGGCCTGCAGTTCAAGTTCGCGCATCAGCGACTGGGCTTTTTCGACCAGGACCTGCTCAGTCGGGCAGGCGCCAACAATGGCTTCAAACTCATGTAAGTTCGGCGTCAGTAGAGTCGCGCCCCGATACTTGCGAAAATCCGTTCCCTTTGGGTCGACCAGCACCGGAATTCCCTGTTCTCGCGCAGCGCGGATAAGCGGCTGCGGGTCGTGCAGCGCACCCTTGGCATAGTCGGACAAGACCAGCGCTTTCGCCTTGGGCAATTCTTCGAGCGCCGATGCTGTCAAACCGCTGGAGTCCTCAGCCACAAAGGGCTCTTCAAAGTCCAATCGCAGCAGCTGCTGATGACGAGAGATCACCCGCAATTTAGTGATCGTCGGGTGCTGCTCGGACACTCGAAACTGGCAAAGAATATTGGCTGCCTGCAGTCGCTGGGCCAACGCTTGTGCAGCCTCATCGCGGCCAACCAAGCCGGCAATGACCGCCGCCAAGCCCAGCGCCGCAATGTTGAGGGCCACATTGCCTGCGCCACCCGGACGGTCTTCAATCTGTTTTACGTCTACGACGGGTACCGGTGCTTCCGGCGACACCCTCGAGGTATTGCCATGCCAGTAGCGATCCAGCATCAAGTCGCCGACGACCAACACTCTGGATTGCTCAAAGCGGGGCATATGTAGTTTCATGCAAGCCATTCCTTTCTCAGGCAAATTCGATTTACCGCCGGCGCCTGCCCGGTAAAAGACTGATTAGTGAGGGCAAATCATAGCACAGCCTTGGCCGCATACGCCGTTGCCGCCAGCGGCCAAATTGTTTACTGTGCCCGCCAGACTTGATACAGATTCGGAAAACCCATGGACTTACCACTCGATATTTCAACCATCAAAGGCTTTCTCGCTGACGACGAGGCTCTGGCACTTTATGAGGCCGCCCAGGCCGAGTCCAGCAAAGGGGCCGTGCTGGAAATTGGCAGCTACTGCGGGAAGTCCACTGTTGTTATGGGAGCCGCCTGCCAGCGCAACGGCAGCGTGCTGTATGCCGTCGACCACCACCGCGGCTCGGAAGAGCATCAGAAGGGCGAATTTTTTCACGACCCTGAGCTCTATGATGAGGCCGACGAGCAATTTGACAGCTTTCGAGAATTTCGCAGAAATATTGCCCAGGCGGGACTGCACGACACGGTGGTGCCACTGGTGACGAGCTCGGATGTAGCCTCGCGCCACTGGAACACCCCGCTGGCGATGGTTTTTATTGACGGCGGCCACAGCCTCGAAGCGGCCCTGACTGACTACCACTGCTGGGCCAGCCACGTCATGCGCGGCGGTATTCTGGCCATTCATGACATCTTTGAAAAACCCGAAGAAGGCGGCCAGGCGCCACTGGCCATATATAAACTGGCTTTAGCTTCAGGATTATTTGAAACATTGGAGCGAGCGTCGTCGCTGGTGCTTTTGCGGCGCCTTTAAGCTCACTCCCTTTCCGCAAACGCTTCCGCTATTATAGCCACCGGTTTTGACCCGCGGATGGCTGCCATGGCCAAAAGCCAGCCACGACCATACAAATAATAAACGCAAGGACTGTGATTTTGTTTACCCTCGGCATCCACACCGGCCACGATTCCGGTGCAGCACTTTTCAAAGATCAGGAACTGGTGGCATTCTGCAAAGAAGAGAGAATGACGCGGATTAAAAACGATGGCGGAAAATTTAAACTCCACTCCATCGATACCGTACTCAAAACGGCCGGAATCACCCGAAACGATATTGACACAGTCGCTTTATCGCGCACAAAGTTACCGCTCGCAACATACAAAAAAACCAAAAGAGGCTTGCGTGACACCTTCAAAAAAATGCGCAGAGCCGAGTCGGATCGTTTTCTTGTGTCAGAGATGTGGGCGCAAGACGAGTTTGATGAAAGCGCAATTATAGATTTCGATAAACTACGCGCCGTGTTGGGCGTGCGCAAAGACACGCAGATAGTCTTCTGCAATCACCACTACGCTCATATTCTCGGCGCTTTCAAGTTTACTGAATGGCAAGAAAAGGCGCTGTTTTTAAGCTGCGACGGCACGGGCGACAATGCCTTTTTTTCCGCCTACTACTACCATGATGGTGCACTGGAGAATCTGCAGGGCGACCACAAAAACTGGCAGAATCTGAAGCAAAACGCGGGGGCATCTATTGGCCTGGCCTACGCCTATGCCACCGAACTACTCGGCTTTATCCCGAATCGGCACGAGGGCAAATTAACCGGGCTTGCAGCCTTTGGCAAACCGCTCGGCGCAGAAAAAATCATCAGCAAATTCACAATTACGGCCGAAGGGGCCATTACCACACCCTTTGCCTCACACTTGGAATTGCGCAATTTTATATTTGAAGCCCTGGGCGAGTTAAGCCGCGAAGACGCTGCGGCCTCAATACAACATGCCTCAGAACAAATCATCCTGACTTGGGTTAACCAACTGCTGACTTTGCGCGACGTAAAATATATTGGCTTGAGCGGCGGCGTTTTCGCGAATGTAAAAATCAATCAGGTTATTGCCGAACTCGACACCGTCGAGGAAGTGTATGTCTTTCCAGCCATGGGCGACGAGGGCCTCCCGGTTGGGAATGCGGTCGACGCACTGATACGCCAGCACGGGCTTGCAAACCTGACACGGCAAAAACTGCAACATGTCTATTTTGGCTACCCCTATACCGCCCAGGACTTAATGGCAAAAGTAGACGCAAGTCAGTCTACAGTGACCCGAACAGAAGACCCCGCCGAGCTCACGGCCAAGCTATTGGCCGAAGGCCTGGTGGGAGCCATTTTTTGCGGCGGCATGGAAATGGGGCCGCGGGCGCTGGGCGCGCGCACTATTCTTGCAAGCCCCGCCAAGCGCGAAGTCAATGACAGCATTAACAAACGCCTTGAGCGCACAGAGTTCATGCCCTTTGCACCCTATGTACTGGCCGAAGATGCCGATACCGTGTTTGAAATTGACGCCAGCAATCGCCACGCCTGCGAGTTTATGACCATAACCACCAAGGTCAAAGCCGATTTTGTCGATATTATTCCAGCGGCCGTACACATTGACGGAACCGCAAGACCCCAGATTATTGCTCGCGAACAAAACGCTCTTTACTACGACATTTTGAAGCACTTTAAGGCGCTGACCAATATCCCATGCTTGGTCAACACCAGCTTTAACGCCCATGAAGAACCCATCATTAATACACCTGAAGAGGCGCTAAAGGCGCTATATGATAATCGCGTGGATTTTCTCGTTTGTGAGCTGGGAATAATAGAAAGGAATTGAAAGCATGGCTGCGGGCTTCGCCCGCAGCTTACCTGTTAGCGCAGCATGCGCTCAGCATCAAGCGACTCTTCCTCAGCGCGCTCAAGCATCGTCACGCGATTGAAGAGATGATTGGCCGCGGTATACTCGCTTAAGGCATCCGCCGCCAGCAGAATAGCGCCCGCCGTCCAGGTCGGCTTTTCTTCGGGCCACATCAGGTCTTCAACAAACTGATAGCCCGTCCAATACTCACCGTTTTTCAGGCGCCATTGATGCAGCCAGCTGTATACAGTCACAGCTCTAGCATGATCACCGGCGGCCAGCAGCGCCATCACCAGTTCGCAGGACTCAGCAACCGTTACCCAGGGCTCATCCGACACGCAGCGGCAGCCCATATCGGCCTCCACAAACTCAGACCAGCGTTTTTGCAAATGCTCTTTTGCCCGCGCCTTTGGAAATGCGCCCGTCAGCACCGGGTAAAACCAGTCCATCGAGTAGCGTGCTTTGCTTTCCCAGGTTCGATCAAAACGCTCCGGCTTATTGCGCAGGGCATCACCCAAGCGCTCCCGGGCGGCGGGCCACTCGGGACGGTCTTCACCGAGCGTTACAGCGATGTTATGCGCACACTCCAGACTCTTGTAGATAGAACTACAGCCCGTGATGAGGACATCCTGCATCGGCTGGCCGTGTGTATCGACTGCCCAGTTAATCTCGCCGTGAACACTCTGCTGGGCCAGAACAAATTCGATGGCGCGCTGGACGGTGGGCCACAGCCGTCGCAAAAAATGCTCACGCTTGGTGATCAAGTAATGGTGCCAAACACCGGTCGCGATATAGGCGACAAAGTTGGTTTCACGGCGCTCGCGATTATCGACCTCGCCATTTTTGTAGGCCGCCCACCAGCTACCATCAGCGAGCTGGTTTTCTGCCAGCCAGTCATAAGCTTTTTCAGCAGCGTCGTACTCGCCACCGATACTCAACCCCATTGCCGCCTCAACGTGATCCCAGGGGTCGGCGTGACCACCCTCAAACCAGGGAATCAGGCCGTCTTCGAGCTGCACCGATTTGATAAAGGCAACCGTGCTGCGGAAAAATTCTTTCGGAAACAGCCCCTTACTCAGAAAAACGCCACTCATCCTAGATCGCTCCCTGAGTTGTAGCCGGCTTGCGGAAGTACATCACGACACTTTTGCCCACCACCGGATTCAGAGCACGCTCCAGCACCTGGGTGAAACGCGGCCGCTCAAGCAGATCCCACACCAACAGTCGGTGGTATTGCCTGACCAGCGGGTTGCTGTCCTGATTTTTCCAAAACAGGCATTTCAGCCACCAAAACGGCGCGTGCAGGGCATGCGCCCAGTGGCGGTGATAAAACTGAAACCCCAGCGCCTGAATCTGGCCGCGGAGCTTGGCGGCATCAAAAATGCGCAGATGGCCGCCTTCTACTTTGTGATAGGCCTCGCTCAGTGCCCAGCAAATGCGCTCGGGCCAGGCTCTGGGTACGCTCGCACAAAACAGACCGCCAGGTTTCAGAACCCGCTCTATTTCTTTCAGGGCGCCGCGATAATCGGGAATATGCTCAAGCACTTCCGAACAAATTATTTTGTCAAAAGTATTATCCGCAAACGGCAGCTGCAGGGCGTTTGCGTTGGCCAGCCCGAAGCCCTTTGCAGAGTTGCCCGGCTCGGCAAAGTCACTGAACTTGGTCTTGGCCGTAGTCAAATCCTTCAGGCAGAGGTCGACGCCAATTGCGGTGACATCTGCCTCGACAAAAGCAGAGATAACATGGCGGCCTTCACCGCACCCCAGGTCAAGCACTCTATCACCAGGCGCGAGCATAAAGTGATTAAAGTCAACGGTTTGCATGATCGATGACCTTCCAATAATAGTCTGTCATTTCCAGCGCAGCCTTGCGCCAGCAAAATATGGATTCCATACGCTCCCGCCCAGCCTGAGCGAGTTCGTCGCGCAACTCAGGTTTGTCGAACAACTCCGATACCGCCTCCACAATGGCGCTTGAGTCGCGCACCGGCACCATTTTGCAGGCCTCGCCCACGACTTCCGGCAATGCGCCGCCATCAGTTGATACAACTGCAGTTGCGCAGGCCATGGCCTCACCCGCAGGCAAGCCAAAGCCTTCGTAAATAGAGGGCACAACAACAACCTGCGCCTCATTGTAATAGCGCACCAATTCCTCGGTGCTGACGCCGGTTACACAGCGAATTCGCTCACTAATACCAAGGCGCTCTATCAGACGCTCAGTTGAGCCACCTGGCTTGGGCTTACCCACCATCAGTAATTCCAGATCGGGATACCTGCTGGCCAGTTCGGGAATCGCGTTGAGCAGGTAATGAGCGCCTTTCAGTGGCGCATCCGCAGAGACTGTGGCCATCAGCCGAAAAGGCACTTTTTCAACGTCCGGCATCGGATGGAAGACATCGGTGTCGATGCCGCAATGCACAAGGTTGATATTGCTTTCCGGCAGGTCAAACGCAGCAGCTATATCCCGCTGGGAACGCTGGGAAACCGTGACGACATTGTTGAGCTGCTTGGCAACTTTACGCTGCATGGCAATAAATGAATGCCAACGCCGGATCAAGGCCCGCTGCCAGGGACCGCGCGCCGCCTTCAAGGCTATGCCCAGATCGCTGGTAATTGGATGGTGAATGGTGGTTACCAGCGGAAAACCTTCCCGCTGGAGCTCCAACATAGCCCAGCTAAGACTCTGATTATCATGGATAATGTCGTAATGCCGCCCATGCTTGCGCAGATATTTAAGCGCGCGACGACCAAAGCAATGGGGTTCGGCAAACCCTCCTGTCAGCTTGCTTGTCCACTCAATGATATTGGTCAACGAAGTCAAATGACGGGGCCGGAGTGAGCCCAGGCCATTCTCAAACAGGT
>JBFKDP010000164.1:0-8771 GCA_041619575.1 Litorivivens sp. | reverse complement strand
TCTTTTTTGTGGCAATTTTCCTTCCGGGGGGTGCGTATACGGCCGCGGACCAAGCTAAGCCCTTGGAGGAAGTGATTGTCAGCGGCGGATTGCTGCCGCGTACCACTCTCGATACGGTTGCCAGCGTATCCGTTGTACCTGAGCAGCAGCTGCGCGCCCAGAACATCCGCGATTTGTATGATCTGCTGCTGCGGCAGCCCAACCTCAATGCGGCCAAGGAAGACAAGTTTTCGGTTCGCGGCATATCGAATGAGGGCATTGGCCCCGGGGGTACCGGGCGCCCGACGGTCAGTATTTTTATTGACGGTGTACGCCAGTCTGGTCGTGGCGCGGCCAATGCCTGGGATGTAAAGCAGGTTGAAGTCTACCGGGGGCCCCAGTCAACGGCGTTTGGGCCGGGATCTCTGGCGGGTGCGGTCGTGATACAGACGCATGAGCCATCCTATGAAGGCTTTGACGGTGATTTCAAACTTGGCACTGGCAACAACAAGGCCAGGGAAGCCGGTATCGCAGTAGGTGGTCCTTTGGGGGCGGGTTTTGCCTTCCGCTATGCTGGTGAGACCAATCAGAGCGACGGTGAAGTGACCAACCTGACCCTCAACGACGACGAATGGCAGGCGCGTCGGCGCTATATGCAACGCCTGAAACTGGCCTGGACCAATGAGAGCTGGTACAGCGCAACCCTGACCGGGCAGACCACGAAACTGCGTGAGGGCATCGAGTACCTGCCTCCGGACTATGCCGAGAGCAGACAGTCTACGGATAATGTCGACGGCTACTATCAGGACGACACAACCCTGTTTGCCCTGACCCAGAGTGCCACACTGGGTGACGATTGGCTGCTCAGTCTTACCCTGAGTCACAGCAATACCAATAATGAAAAGCTTGGCGACTATGATGTCTCTGCTGATGATGGTGGGTCATTTCTCAATAAAACTGAGATTCAGAATACAGCCGGCGACTTGCGTCTGAGTTACCACGCTCCGGCTTGGTCCGCCGTTTTCGGCTACTACCGTTCGCACGATGATCTCGACGGGACCTCTTACACGCGGGGCTTGACCTACGATATCAGTGGTGTATTGGTTGAAGTGGATGGGTTGCTTGGAGCGGGGCGCATCGCTGACGTAGAGGCGCTCTACTTTGAGGCCGACCTGGATCTGTCTACTCGCTGGATGCTCACCTTGGGTTTGCGCTATGAAGAAAATGAGGCTGATAATTCCAGTCTGTTTCGGCTTGACCGCGCTCAGGCAGTCGACCCAATTACCGGCACCACCATACCGGGGGATTTAAGCCCGGTGTTGCGTGCCACAGTATTTCCGGATTCCAATACGCAACTTCCCAGTGACGATCAGGTATTGCTACCCAAGGTAGGGGTAAGCTACAACCTGACGGACCAGTGGACGTTGTTTTTGACCCATAGTCAGGGGTATCGCGCTGGGTCAGTCGACTTTGTCACGAGTGGCGAGGCTCCGACCTATGGTCCCGAGTACACCAAAAACCTAGATCTCGGCTTTCGTTTCAAGAGTGGAAGCTGGCGCGTTCAGGGCTCTGTCTTTTCTGTGGATTACGAGGACATGCAGGTGGGTGTGCGGGTCGATGCCACCAATTTCACAACAGACAATGCCGGTGAAGCGCAAGCGCGCGGGCTTGAGTTGGAGTTTAGCGGGGCCCTTGGCGCTGGTTTCTCGGTTTTCGGTGGCTTGGGTTACATCGATAGCGAGTTTGTAGAGTATCAGGATGACGGGGTCGATTTTGCCGGTAATGCATTTCCCAATGCGCCGCGTCACACGCGCAATTTTGGCATCGAATACCGCCATGCTTACGGATGGTATGCCAACCTTACTTGGTCGCGAGCAAGCGAAAGTTACACCGACAGGGAAAACAGCGAGGCTCTGCAGGCAGACGCCCGGGATTTGTTTGGCGCACGTCTTGGCTACGACGCAGAGTCGTTCAGTGTCCTTTTGTACGGTCAGAATCTGACCGACAAATTCTATGTTACCGACCAGTTCAGCAGTCCTTCGCTGGGGATTGAGGGAGTCTGGGTCGGTGATCCTCGAGAAGTCGGTGTACGACTAAGTTATAGCTTCTAATGTGACAGACGATACCTCATGGCGGGCTTCAAGCGTCTAGCAAGGTCTGGCGACATATATGGTATTTTGATTAGATCTACGTCTTACACTGACACAAACGTAAAACTAGGTTTCCAAAATGCTAAGAATGAAGTGGCTTGTTCCAGCTCTAGGGCTGCTCCTGACTCTGGCCTATGTCTTTAACGAAGCTGGGAAGCAGCGAGAGTTATTAGAGAAGCGGGACTTCGAGGCTCAGCCGAATCAGGTATTTGAAAATCTTTTGTTGCAGGAAGCTATTGAGCGGGACGGGCAGGTATTACATCCAAAGGTGCAATATAACTTGCAGAGCAGGATGGGCCAGGATATGCAGGCCCGGCGGGAGAGGCTGCGTCAGGTCCTACTCGAAGGTGGTTTGAAGCGCTGGATGCTTCGTCAACATGTCGATACGGATTGGAACTATCGCACTGATCCTGGCCCCGATATGAAATGGGTAAAAGATATTCGATTTCAAGGCTTGGATGGCAACCCGCTGGAAGCTCGGATCTATTATCCTGACGTAGCGGAACGCAAGCTCCCCGTGCTGCTGTATTTCCATGGGGGGGGCTTTATATTTGCCAGTATCAATGCGCTGGACGGCCCGGCCCGCTTAATGGCAAATCAGGCTAAGGCAGTGGTGGTATCAGTAAACTACCGGCTCGCACCCGAGCACACCTATCCAGCAGCCAATCATGACGCGTTGGCAGCTTGGTATTGGGTACGTGACAACATTGCCGATTATGGGGGTGACCCTGAGCGAATCGCCGTTGGCGGTGACAGCGCGGGTGCCTATCTATCGGTCGCTACGGTGATGGCGCTGATAGCAAACGAAGAGCCACACCCGGTTGCCCAATTGCTTTACTATCCCGTTGTCGATCTAGAGGCCGAACGATATCGGTCTTGGGAGCTATTTGGTGAAGGCTTTGGTCTGGACAAATATTTTATTCGGATAGCAACCGAGCTCTACGTGCCTGACGAGAAACATCGCGCAGACGCCTCACTGTCTCCCATTCACGCTCCGAACTTTGAACAACTGCCACCAGCAGTCGTTGTTTCCGCCGGCTTTGATCCCTTGAGAGATCAAGCCAAAGCCTACGCCATGAAGCTGGAGCAGGCCGGCGTGGCCGTGAGCTACATCAATGCCGCTCGTCTGCACCATGGTTTTCTCGAAAGTACGGGCACGATTGATGATTCAGGCAAAATAGCCCGTGAAAGTGCTGCCCAATTGGGGGCCCTATTGGCTCGGTAACTGAATTTACGGTAATCCTCGCTCGCTTCCGTCTTGTTTATCAGTCAGTAAAGTTACGGAGAATCAGGATGGACAATCAACGGCAGCCCAGCGGTCTTGCATTTGCTTCCCTGGCAGTGAGCCTACTAGCTACCTGCACTCATGCCAATGCGCAAGAACAGACAGAGGAGCGTGATCGCAAGTTTGTTGTGGAGGAAGTGATCGTTCACGGCGCTCAAATCCAACGACAGCTGCTGGATACAGCCAGCAGTCTGGCCGTGTATGATGCGGCAGCGATTGAAGCCGAGCCTGCCGAAGACATTTCCGATCTACTGCTGAAAGTGCCTAACGTCAACGCAGCGCGTGAGGACAAATTTTCGCTGCGTGGTATTTCCAATCAGGGGCTGACCGGACGCAGTCGACGACTGGCGGCCTTGTTTATAGATGGTGTGCGCCAGCAGGGCCGTGGCGTAGCGCATACTTACGATATCGAGCAGGTAGAAATATATCGTGGTCCACAGTCGACGGCTTTTGGCCCCGGCTCTCTCGCAGGTGCGATCTATATCAAAACGGCAGATCCAGAACCCGATTGGGGCGCCAAGGTCTCGCTGGGCGTGGGTACCGCAGGAGCCAAAAACGCCGCTTTCAGCCTGACTGGCCCTATTTCCGACAGCGTGAGTTTTCGGGCGACGGTAGATTACAACAGCACCGATGGTGAGGTAGAAAACGAAACGCTGGGTATAGATGACTGGCAGGGACAAAGCCGTTATATGCACCGCCTGAAAATGAAATGGGATCCCGGCGAGAGTGGCGGCTATTGGGCTATGTTAACACTGCAGGAAAGCCGCTTACGTGAAGGGCCGGAACTCCTGCCTGTGGATACTGCCGAGGAAGGTAAAGCCTACGATAACGAAGAAGGTTTTTTCGATGACGACAGTCTCGTCTATGGCCTGACCCAGTACTGGGAAATAAACGACACCTGGCAGCTGACCTCTCTAACGACCTTTAGTAAAACTTATCAGGATCGCCTGGGCGATTACGACGCTGGTCCTAAAGATAACGGCTACTTCATTATTGACTCAGAGTTTGAAAATAAGGCCCAAGAGTTTCGCCTCAACTACAATGCCGATAGTTTAAGAGGTGTGTTGGGGCTTTATCTGGCAGATGACAGTTTCACCAGTAACTCGTTTAATGATGACGTCGTCGTCGAAATCAATACCGGGATAACGCCACTAACAATTGTAGGTGATGCTAGCACCGCGTTTTTTACGGGGGGGGATACGCGTTCCATTTTTGGTGAAGTAGAGTGGGAGGCGTTGTCTTGGTTGACTGTCGTTGCCGGTGGTCGTTACGAAGAGAACGAACCTGAAAACAGTACAGCTTTTATTCTACATGAAGCGACTGTATTTGACCGCAATACCGGGCTTGCTGTGCCGCCTGCTGTTGGCACTCCGGTTATTGCACAGGTACTACCCGATTCCCAGTCCAGTTCAACAGGTGAAGATGATATTTTTCTGCCTAAACTTGGTCTTACCTTTCATATTAACGATGCTCTCAATGTGTTTGTGATCGCGACCTCTGGCTATCGTGGTGGCGGAACAGAGGTGACCAGCGATGGACGCGTAAGCCAATACGACCCTGAAGAAACCGACAATGTGGATCTGGGGTTTCGGTTTCAGGGCGAGCGTCTTACGGCGACGGGTACAGTGTTTAAGGTTGACTGGCATGACCAGCAGGTTCGAATCCGTCAGGACGACGGGATCAATATTGTAACGGAAAACGCGGGTGAATCGAAAATTGAGGGGGCAGAGCTTGAGCTCAGCTATATTGTGACGCCGAGCCTTAGCGTCTACGCGGGCGCGGGTTGGATCAAAACTGAATTTCTACGCTTCAATGCCAGCAGTGGCGACCTGTCAGGTAATGAATTTCCTGGCGCGCCAGATTACAATGCCGTTGCTGGAATCCAATACCGTTTTTTGGATCATTATTATGTCAATCTGGGTTATAGCTACTCCGATGGCAACTATGTTGATGCAGAAAATACTGAAGAGCTACGAGCTGATCGCTATGAGCTGTTTAATCTGAAGGCGGGTTATCGGGGTGATAATGTTTCAATTAATGCCTATGTCAGCAATTTAGCTGACGAGTTCTATAAAACGGATCATTTCATCAACTCTACTTACGGACTGAATGGTATTATCGTAGGCGACCGGCGTGAAGCTGGTGTCAGTCTCCAGTACGTATTTTAAGGCGTTTGAAACCTACTGATGGCAATGCGTGATTTACAATCAGAAAGCCAGGGGCAAGAAGTTTACACCCGGCCTAAATCCAAGCCCGTCTTTGATAAGATTCGGAGTGATATCGTTGAAGGGCAATTTCATCCTGGGCAATGGTTGAAGCAGGCGGACTTGGAAAGCCGCTATAACGCAACACGATCAGAAGTGCGTGCAGCGCTGAGCGCACTTGCCGAGCGCGGTATGGTTGAATACGTTAAGAACCGTGGCTTTCGAATTTACTCATTTTCAGAAGGTGAGTTGAGAGACATAACGGAGTTGCTGGAAATTCTCGAAGTCTCTGCGGTGCCCGGTATTGTTAAATGCGCGTCGCAGAAGCACATCGACGAACTCCGCGATGTAGCCATACGGTTTGATAAAAGCATCAGTAACAGCAGTCCTGCTGAATTGCGCTTGATAAATTACGAGTTTCATCAAAAGTTGAGCGGGCTTTGCCCTAACAAGCTGATAGCCCGTAATATCCAATCTCTTCGCGAAAGTTTTATCAGCTCTCCCTTCGACCGCTATATGACCTATGATGGGCTTAAGGCCGCCAGCGCAGAGCACCTGCGCATTGTTGAGCTTTTGCAAAAAGGTCAGGTTGAACAGCTGAGCCAGCTGATTCGAGCACACGTCAGCAGCGTTTGATCAAAGTTTTCCGGAAAGAACATCCTGAAAAAACATCTTTGCTCGTCGCGCGATTGGTTCGACGTTGTGGGTTTCGCCTTCGACGGTTTCCAGGCGAACATTCGCCCCGTAAGCGCTTAGGGACGCAGCTAGTGTGCGCAGACGATCGAGTCGCGTTCGACCACTGTCATTGATGCCGGGTAGGTAGTAGCGATCCGACGGCTCCATGGTGATTTCCCAGGTTTCGGTGTCAGCACCGCCCACCACCAACTGTACAGGGATGTTGGCAACCGCCTCTGGCACAATGGCTTGGCCAAGCACGCTTTCAGCGTCACCAATACCAACCCACCAAGGTAGATTTTCGTCGAGTAAGGTAACAATGCCGGGAGCTGCTACTGAGGCTGCAAGTATACGCTCGGGATGAATCATCAGGAATCGATGGACAAAGTGGGCGCCACCGGAAAAGCCAAACATCATCATTCGGCTAGCGTCAACGCCGTACTGCTCTGATACCCGAGCCACTATATCGATAAGTACCCTGTCATATCGTATGTCACCCTCCTTAATGTATTTGTAGCCACTCATATTTCCATCGCCGAGCACATCGGCGGGAAATAGAGGGGCGACAATGAGGCAGTTGTGATACTCGGCAAACTCGGCAAAAAGGTCGCGATAGAGTTCCTGCATCCGGCCTGTACCATGGACTAGAACAAGAATCTTTATCGATGCTGGGTCCAGCTCTTCATAGCGTAAAGGAACATACAGTGAGTAGCAAAAACGGTTGTCAGGTGCACTGAAGATTGTAGTTTTGCCAAGTTGATAATGAGCGAATAAACGGCTTGTCTGATCTGTCATGATCTACCGCTCACTCGGATATTATCGTCAATCAAACTCAGTGTGTCGCCAGCTTTAATCTTTCCTCCCTTTCGAACATAGGCATAAACGCCCATATCCAGGTTGCCACGCAACTTTTTCAAATTTTGTAGTAATCGGTCTCTAGTAGCGCTTGCCGGGTCTACATTAATTGCCGCGCAGCGGTCGGTAATCCGGTAGACCTCCAACTGTGCATCCCCGATCGAAACTCGCTCTTCCAGCCATTTCAGTTCGTCCCATGCAGGAATGCCATCGATATAGAGATTGGCTCTGAAGCGTCGAAGATCCACGGTGCAGTCTAGCTTGTTCTCCAGGTCGCGAATGCTAGCCAAGTTGATGATGGACAAACTCTTATGTGATAGATCCGTAAAGCCGATACCCGGCGCTGAAATCACCTGAACGGGTGTGCCGAGTAATGATTCCGAAAATTCTGCGAGAGCTTGTCTGCTTTCCTGCTTGTTCAGATCGCCATCGACGACCACGGTCCCCCGATGGCTGAGTTGGATGTGTTGCGAGGCCAGATCAAACGACAACTTCATTTCCGCCAGTTCTTCTCGCTTCATTAACACCAGCAGTTCCGATTTTTTGACGTGTCTTGGCTCACAAAAATCGAGGCTTGAAGGCGCTAAAGCGTACTGACGGTCACCGGGCAAGCGCTCTTCAGTTACCAAATCCACGCTAGTCAATTCAACGCCCGGAAGTGCTTTAACAGGGTAGTAATAGATAGTTTCAAGTTTTGCTTGCATAGTCTAAACCGATAGCATCCTGTTGAGTCACTGCGACACGAGAGGAACCTTCGGAGTGCCATTGAATCGTGTCGTTTGAAATCGAAGTATTGGGAGAAAGATAGCATAGTCCAGCGGGCAAGGCGCGAGCCTCAAATAACTCCCTTTTGTGAGGTTCAAGCTGGGGTGTCGCGTTCAGCAATTTGCAGCTGTAGGGGTGTAGGGGCTGCCTGAAAAACTGCTCACAATTGGCGTGCTCGATTAACGACCCGTTAAGCATAACCATTACATTGTGTGATACCGACTTGACCATGCCTATATCGTGGGAAATAAAAAGGTAGGTGAAGCCGTAGTCAGACTGCAACTGGCGAAAAAGAGATAATACCTGTGCCTGTAAGCTGACATCGAGGGCTGCGACTGGCTCGTCAGCAATGATAAGTTTGGGGCGCTGTGCGATTGCTCTGGCAATTCCAACCCGTTGTCGCTGGCCTCCTGATAGCTGGTGGGGTAAGCGATGACGAAACTCCGGTCCCAGGCCGACATCTTCAAGCGCACGAAATGTGCGCAATTTTCGCTCCCGTTTTGACAGGGGAAGCTTCAATAGGCCTTCGCTGACCAATTGCTCAACGTCAAACCGTGGGTCTAGAGAGGCAAAAGGATCTTGGAATATATACTGAACTCTGCTGCTGAGATGAATCCGGTTGTATTCGCCAAGGTTTTTGCCCTCCAATAAGACTTGCCCCGAACTAGCTTTTTGTAGTCCCATCAAGGTGCGCGCGATAGTTGTCTTGCCGGAGCCAGATTCGCCAATTATGGTTGTGGTTTTGCCTTTTTCCAGCTCAAAGCTTACGTTGCGTACGGCTTTCACTGTACTTTTCCTGCGCCACAGGGAGTAGCTTTTGCGAGGAAATGTAATGTTCAAATTGTTAACGCTCAGGAG
>JBFKDP010000163.1:0-8815 GCA_041619575.1 Litorivivens sp. | reverse complement strand
GCGGGCGATTTGCTGGTGAAGCTGGATACGCGATTGCTTGAAACCCAAAAGGCCGAGGTTGTTGCAGCGCTGGCAGAAAATGCTGCCAGTCGCGACAAGGCTGCCCAGGACTTGTCTCGTCAGCGCAGCTTGCAAAGAAAGGGCTATTCAGCGCAGCAGGCCATCGATGATTTGATGGCTCGCCAGAAAGTGCTCGCCGCTCAGCGAGAAAAACTGGAAGCACAACTGCGGGGTGTGGAAATTCGCCTGCAGAAATCTACCCTTGTAGCACCCTTTGACGGCGAGATTACTGCCAAATCGGTTGATACTGGCGTTGTAGTCAAGGAAGGGCAGCCTGCGCTGGAAATGGTGGAGTCCGGGCGGCGAGAAGCGTTGATCGGCATACCTGAGTCGCTGTTGGATATGGTCACTGAAGGCGATTCAGTCATTGTTCGCGGTGTATTTGGTGAAACGACTGCCCAGGTTCTTTCCGTCGCGCAAACGCTTAATCCTGGCACCTTGACCCACTCCGTGCGCATTGCCTTTCCCAATGAGGTTAGCGTTGCTGATGGCAGCATCGTCTACATGTTGCTGGAAGAAACTCGGCCCGTGGAAGGCTTCTGGGTGCCGCTCTCGGCATTGCTGGAAGGCTACCGAGGCACGTGGGCGGTCTACGCCCTGGATAATCAGCCGGACAAGGGCCTGGTCCTCGAGAAGCATAGTGTCTCGGCCGTCTATCAAGAGGGCGATCGTGTCTTCGTCACTGCCGAATTGCCAAGCGATACCCGGATTGTGGCCGCCGGTGTGCACCGCTTTGCGGCGGGGCAGCGCGTGCAGCTTGCTCAGACGCAAGGGAGCTAGGGGCAATGGAAAAACTGCTCGGTAATCCGCGAATACTGTGTCTTGCCATCGCCCTGATTCTGGTTTCCGGGCTTGGTGCGCTGCAGAATCTGCCGCGCATTGAAGACCCCAAAATGAGTAACCGCCACGCGACCGTGGTGACCCAATTTCCCGGGGCCAGTGCCGAGCGGGTAGAAGCGCTTGTGCTGGAGCCCCTCGAACAGGCGTTGCGGGAAATTTCTGAAATAGAGCACCTGACGTCAACGGCCCGTGCGGGTGTGGGCTCAATAACCATTGAGCTGGGAGATGAAATTCACGGTAACGAATCTGAAGCACTTTGGTCAGAAGCCCGCGATAAAATTCGGCAAGCACGCAATCTCTTACCCGCTGAGGCCGGTGAGCCCCTCCTCGACAGCGACCGTTCCTATGCCTTTACTTGGATTGCTGCTCTGGTATGGCGGGGTGAGGACGACAATATCGATGTGATTGGCCGTCACGCCTCTGAGCTTGCAAGCCGCATGGTAAACACCTCGGGCACTGCGCAGGTTGAGCTATACGGCCAGCCGGAAGAAGAAGTGCGCGTTGATATTGACCCGGTCAAGGTTGCATCCCTGGGGTTGGATGCTCAGAGTATCAGCCAGCGTATCGCCCGCAGTGATGCCAAAGTGGCGGCGGGGGAGCTGCACAACCAGGATCACCGCATGTCCCTCGAGGTGACCGGTGCATTTAACCGTGTTGAAGAAATCCGGGAACTGCCCCTGATTACCACTGATGAAGGTTTGTCCCTGAAGCTGGGTGACATAGCCCGTGTGTATCGCCATGAGACCGATCCAGCTCGCAGTTATGCCATTGTCGGTGATAGACGGGCAGTTGTCATTGCCGTGCGAATGGAATCGGATGTCCGGGGTGACTATTGGACGCGCCAGATTGAATCGGTCGCCAGTGACTTTTCTGCGGAACTGCCCGCTGAGGTCGCAATTCAGGAGCTCTTTGTCCAGGAACGTTATAACGACCAGCGCCTGGGCGACCTGATGGACAATATCGTGCTGGGATTTCTGATGATCCTGGCGGTACTCTGGCTCACGCTGGGCTGGCGCTCCGCTCTGATCGTTGCCGCTGCCCTGCCTCTGACAACCCTGTTTTCGCTAGCCTGTATGCGGATGATCGATTTACCGATTCATCAGATGTCAGTCACCGGCTTGATAGTTGCGTTGGGCATCATGGTTGATAACGCAATTGTGATGGCTGACACAGTGATGCGCTACCGCCGCGACGGTTTTACCGCGGTTAGTGCCGCGGCCAAGGCTTTCCGTCATTTGTGGCTGCCACTATTGGGCTCCACCTTGACGACGGTTCTTGCCTTTATGCCGATGGTACTCATGCCTGGCCCGGCTGGTGAGTTTATCAGTGGCATATCACTGGCGGTGATTGGCTCGTTGGTTGGGTCCTGGCTGATCTCCCTGTTTATCATTGCGCCAGTCGCCGGTCGTTTTCTTTCCGGACAGCAGCGTCATGGAATCAGCATGCCGTCAGTGGCGAATGCATTTTCACGCTCTCTGGCCATGGTCTTGTGCTACCCACGCACTGCCGCGTTGTTGATATTCCTGCTGCCGCTCCTGGGTTTTATTCAGGCCTCGAAACTACCGGAGCAATTCTTTCCTGTCTCGGACAGGGATATGCTGAACTTGGAACTGTTTTTACCCGCATCAGCCGGGATTGAGGCAACGCTTCAGGCGAGCCAGCGGGTATCGGCCTCTTTGAAGCAGGAAGCGGATATCCTCGGTGTAAATTGGTTTGTCGGGCGCAGCGGCCCCTCATTTTATTACAACCTGAAACAGGGCAAAGACGGCGCCCAGAATTACGCCCAGGCGATGATAACCACGACGGATTTTCGCGCGGCCAATCGCCTCGTCAAAAAACTGCAGTCCCAGTTTGATGCGGAATTCCCTGAGTATCAGCTGGTGTTGCGCCGCCTCGAGCAGGGGCCACCGGCAGACGCTCCGGTGGAAATGCGCTTGGTCGGCAACGACATTGAACGCCTAAAATTACTGGGCGATGAGATTCGACGGCTGGCCCTCGATACGCAGGATGTTGTGCACGTGCGCAACTCGATGGGTGAGGTGGTGCCCAAGATCTGGCTGGACGTGGATCCCGTCAAGAGCCGAGTAGGCGGTGCAGCGCCCACAGACTTGTCGGCTAAATTGCAGGCTGACTTAAACGGCGTTAGCGGGGGTTCTCTGCTTGAATCGACCGAGCAATTACCGATACGTGTTCGTGTCGATGGTATTTCAGCAGTGGCGCTGGACGAGCTTGAATTACTACCAGTGACTCTGGCGAACGGCCCGCGGCCTTTGATGGCGTTAGCGGACGCTACACTGGCGCCGGTTCAGGCCCAAATAACCCGCCGCGATGGCATGCGGGTTAACACCATTCAGGTGTATATACGCGACGGCATTCTGCCCTCTGTAGTGCTCAATCGACTGAAGTCGCGTTTAGCGCAGGAAAGTTTTGAGATGCCGCCCGCTTATTCCTTGCAGATTGGCGGTGAGAGTGAGAACCGTGATAAAGCGTTAAGCAAGCTGCTAAGCAGTGTCAGCATTATTGTGGTGCTCATGCTGGTGACGGTATTGATGGCCTTTAACTCCTTCCGTTTTTCCCTGCTGATTTTTGTGGTTGCGGGGCAAGCGGCGGGGCTTGGGATGTTGAGCCTGTCGCTCACCAGCTTCCCCTTCGGTTTTACCAGTATTGTTGCGCTGATGGGCCTGATAGGTCTTGCGGTCAATGCAGCCATTATCATTCTGACGGAGTTGAAGAGCAGCCCCCGAGCGATGGCAGCAGATCCTACGGCCATTGTAGAGTCTGTGCAGTCCTGTACCCGGCATATTACGTCTACCACCATAACGACGGTTGTGGGTTTAATGCCTCTGGTGTTAGACGGCGGCGGGTTCTGGCCGCCGTTTGCCATTGTGCTGGCAGGTGGCACAGCGCTGGCAACCATACTGTCGCTGTTCTTTGTACCGGCGGTTTTTATTGTCTTGCGCAAGCCCTATCTGTTGCGCCTGCTGCCGCGCAAAATGGCCGTCAAAAAGCCATCGGGTGATGGCGATAATGACCTGGAGCCGTCGCTGGTAGCTAACAGCTAGTCGTCCGCAGGGCGTGTGGAGTCGCTCTTGTCTGCATTTTGGGTGCTGAGAAAGGCTCGGTAGGCGTCCAGATCCTTTTTGACCATGCGCCAGCAGATTGCGAGTACGCCAGCGTCGTCCACCAGACCGAAAAAAGGTATGACGTCCGGGAGCATATCCAGTGGATTGAGCAGGTAGAGCAGGGCTGCAACAATTGCAGCAATGCTGCCCCAGGGAATCTCACGGTAGCGCTTTGAGCTGTAGTCACGTAGCAGCTGGTAGGCCGTTTCTATATCGGCAATAAAGGGCTGCAAGCGAACATTGTTGCGAACCATTTCCTCTACTTTGGGCCAGCGAGCCAACAGGCTGGTCAGATCCGCACTGTCGACCTTTTTTGCATCCTCTTTCAGTCGTTTTTCCTGCACGGTTTAGAGCTCCACCGTAACGGCTGCGGCGACACTGGCAGCCGTTTTGCGCGCGTCATCGGTATTCTCGGCTCTGGCCAATGCAACGCCCATGCGTCGCTTGCCGCTAACCTCCGGCTTGCCAAACAGGCGCAGGTCCGTATTGGGTTGTGCCAGTGCCTGATCGAGATTTCCGAACGCGGTTCTATGAGATTCGCCTGCCACCAGAATCACTGCTGAAGCAGATGGGCCGTGCAATTCTATTGTGGGAATAGGAAGACCGAGAATAGCGCGGGCATGAAGGGCAAACTCCGACAGATTCTGCGAAATCAGTGTAACCATTCCAGTGTCGTGCGGACGCGGAGACACTTCGCTAAAGTAGACTTGATCGCTTTTGATAAATAATTCAACGCCAAATAGACCCCGACCGCCGAGGGCCGAAGTGACTTTTTCCGCAATGTGCTGGCTGCGTTCGAGTGCCAGTGCCGACATGGCTTGGGGCTGCCAGGATTCCTGATAATCGCCGTCTTCCTGACGGTGACCGATAGGCGCGCAAAAACTGGTGCCATCGCGATGCCGAACTGTGAGTAGCGTAATTTCATAATCAAAGTCGACAAAGCCTTCAATGATAACGCGGCCAGCGCCAGCGCGGCCGCCTTCCTGTGCGTATTGCCAGGCTCTTTCTATGTCACTGTCAGTTTTAACCAGACTCTGTCCCTTGCCCGAGGAGCTCATGATGGGCTTAACCACACAAGGCAGACCAATCTCTTCGACTGCCGCAAGATAGTCCTCAAGGTTGCCGGCAAAGCGATAGGGCGAGCAGGCGATGCCCAGCTCTTCAGCAGTCAGTGTCCGAATGCCTTCGCGGTTCATCGTCAGTTGTGTCGCGCGGGCAGTGGGGATAACGGTAAAACCCTCGTTTTCGAGTTTAACCAGAGTGTCGGTGGCGATTGCCTCGATTTCCGGCACGATCAGATCCGGTTGCTCCAGTCTTATCAAAGCCTCCAGTGCATCGCTGTCCAGCATTGACAGCGTGTGAGAGCGGTCAGCGAGCTGCATGGCCGGCGCCTTGTCATAGCGATCGGCAGCAATGACTTCCACGCCCAGGCGTTTGAGTTCTATGACTACCTCTCGACCGAGTTCTCCTGCGCCTAACAGAAGCACGCGTTTGGCCGTATCGGAAAACGGAGTGCCGATGGATGTCATGAAATATTCCTTGAGTCGAAATTGTCTGTGAGATTATCGCTGACTGGCCGCGCGCAGGCCAGCCAGCAAAGCATTGCGCAATTGCCTGGGGTCGACAATTTCGTCGAAGGCCATCGTATCGGCGGTACTCCATGAGGCGTTCGATTCAAATTCCTGCATTTTGGCGATCGTTTCGGGGTCTAGTCCTGCAGCTTTGTCGCCACCGCGGGTGGGCAAGCCGCCGAGCATTACGCCGGGCAGAGCCAGGCTTAGTGTTTGCCCGTCAAAGGGGTTCATGGCCATAAGAGAGCTGCCAAAGCCGTAGGCTTTACGCAGAGTGACATGCAGTTTAGGTGGCTTAAAGCCGGTTTGCGCGCGGTACATGTTTGCCGCTGCTCTCAAGGTGCCAGCGCGTTCTGCCTGAGTGCCGGACATAATGCCAGGATTGTCGGCCAGGAAAAGGGCCGGCAATCCAAACCGATTGGCCAGAGTGATCAGGTGGGTCGCCTTGGTGGCTGCCTCGGCGGTAATGGTACCGGCCATTACTGAGGGCTGGTTGGCGATGATCGCGATGGCGCGCCCGCCGAGTCGGGCATAGCCGCAAACCATCGAGCGACCATAGTCAGGCTGGAACTCGTAAAAGCTGCCGGCATCGCACAGGCGCGTTATCAAATGCCTGATGTCGTAAGGTGTCTGGCTGTTGCGCGGTATGACGTCCAGAATATCGCTCAGTTCTCGCGCGTCACAATCGCCTGACTCAGCGACAGGAGGCTTGGCGGCGATATGGCTGGGGAAGTAGCTCAGATAGCGGCGTATTTGCGCGCATAGGTCCGCTTCATCCTCCGCAAGATTGTGGGCGACACCGCTGACGCGGGTGTGCATCTCTGCGGGCCCGAGATCTTCCTTGCTGACTATCTCGCCTGTTGCTGCGGCGACTAGTGCGGGCCCCGCCGCAAACAGGGTGGCGTCCCGGGTCATAACGACAAAGTCCATTAACAGACCGCTGATTGCTCCGTGTCCTGCGCTGGAGCCAACAATGCCGGCAACCGTTGGTGCGATTTCATTGAGCCGGGTAATTTCGATCATGTCATTGGGCGCGTAGGGGTGGCGCTCCAATGCATTGGTGGCGCGCGCGCCGGCACCGTCGAGCAGCAATACATAGGGTATTTTTTCTTGCGCGGCGAGACGGGCAAAGCGAACCCGCTTTGCATTAGCGCCGTGCCCGATGGACCCACCTTTGACGGTAAAGTCTTCACAGGCCACGACGACAGGGCGGCCGTCGATACAGGCAAGTCCGCCAACAATGCCGTCGCAGGGTAGAGTGGCCTCGCCCTTGTAGCTCAGACCACCGACCAGGGTGCCTAGTTCGGTAAAGCTGCCTGGGTCTGTCAGCAGCGCTAGGATTTCTCTGGTGTTCTTGCGCCCCGCCTGTTTGCGAGCTGCCAGCTTTTCCTCGCCACCCATGGCGCGGCCAGCCTGTTGCCGACGCTCAAATTCTGCAAGCAGTTCGGCCCAGTCCTGAGGCAGCTTGGTGTCACTCATGAGCGGGCAAGATAGTCTTTTTGAATCTGCTTCTTGAGAAGTTTGCCGGTCGCATTGCGGGGCAATTCTTGATCGCAGATCCACACATAGCTCGGCACTTTGAAGCCCGCGAGCTTGCCTTTGACATGGGCTTGCACGTCTTCCTCTCTGCAGTTTGCACCGGGCTGCAGATTGATGGCGACAGCAAGTTCTTCACCGAGACTTTCGTGGGGAACGCCGAATGCGGCAACCTCATGAATGGCAGGCATTTCGAGAATGCAGGCTTCAACTTCGGCCGAAGCAATATTCTCACCGCCGCGAATGACCATATCTTTGGCGCGGTCTACGACGAAGACGAAGTTTTCATCATCCAGATAGCCAATATCGCCAGTGGCAAACCAGCCATCGTGGAAGGTTTTGGCATTGGCTTCTGGCTTGTTCCAATACTCTTTGATCACAGTAGGGCCCTTGATCCAAATTTCACCGGTCGCACCGCGGGGCAGGTCGTTGCCATTTTCATCAACGGTTTTGAAGTCGATGATGGGTGACAATGTGCCAGAGCTTTTGGGCTTGTATTTGAAAGCGCCACCAGTGCCGCTGGCACAAATCGCATTGGTTTCCGTCATGCCATAGCCTGAACCCATGTAGGGTGAGTCGACTTTCTCGTTGACCAGCCGTGCAAACTTGGGCGGGCAGGCGGTGCCGCCGCCGCCAACAGTGCTCAGGCTGGAGGTGTCGGTCTTGTCAAAGTCAGGGTGCTCCAGTACGTCAATTACCATTGAGGGGACGGCGCTCAGGGTGGTGATGCGCTCGCGCTCAATAAGTTGCAAGGCCTTTCCGGCATCCCATTTGTACATCATGACCAGGCGTCGCCCACCCATAAGGGACAGCAGAAATAGGGCATAGCAACCAGATACGTGAAACAGGGGGACCGCGAGTAGTGCCGTGGGTGGGTGGCCGGAGGACAGCATTTTCTCAATAATGTCCATGTTGGCCATGGCAGAGGCAGTGGCCTGAAACTCAAAATTTGTCAGAGCTTGGACGATATTGCGGTGATTGCTCAGTGCGCCCTTGGGAAGGCCTGTGGTGCCAGATGTGTACATGATCATCACAGGGTCTTCCGGCGAGCAGTCAAAAGCGGGCAGGGTTTGCCCAATGCCATCAGCAATAAAGTCGGTGTAGAGTTCGGCGCCTTCTTCAAGTTCTTTAAGCGCGGTTCGGGCAACCACTGCCCTGACTTTCAGACTAGCCAGTGAGTCGGCGATAAACTGGTAGCGTTGGTCGTCGCAAAAAACCACGCTAACGCCGGAATCCGTGAGGCCGTACTCCAGCTCTGCCTTCTGCCCCCAGGAGTTCAGTGGAACGACAACCGCGCCCAGAGAGACCACGGCGGCGTAGACCATCATCCACTCCGGATAGTTGCGCATGGCAATGGCGATCCGGTCGCCTTTGTTGACACCGTAGCGATTCACCAGCTGATGGCCGATGGCGTCTACTTGCTGGAAAAACTCATTGAAACTGTAGTTTTCATCTTCGTAGACGATAAATGAATTCTCGCCATGTGCCCGGCCTTTATCGATCAGCTCTTTAAAGGTATTCGCGGCGTGTTTAAAGACGCGGTAGTCGAAGCCATCGATTGTACGCTGCTCAATCTCATAGGGCATGCCGGCCTGCATCAGTTGTCCGGCGCTTTCTTGGAGCTTGTCTACAATCGTTGGTGTATCGGCGGTCATGGGTTGTCCTTGTCCTGCGTTATCTGCAATG
>JBFKDP010000162.1:0-8831 GCA_041619575.1 Litorivivens sp. | reverse complement strand
TGCAATATTATAACATTGTATTGTCACGAGGCGAGAGTCCGACGATGAGCGCACCGACCGCTTACGAGCACCACGATCACCACCGCTGTATTGATGAAGCGTTGAATACTGCGCGCGCGATATGCAAGCAAGCCGGTGTCAGACTGACAGCGCTCCGCGAGCAAGTACTCACTATTGTCTGGCGCAGCCACCGCCCGCTGGGCGCCTATGCCATTCTCGAATTGTTGGCCAGCGAAGGGCAGGGGCATCCGGCCCCGCCAACCATCTACCGGGCGCTCGACTTTTTGCAGGAGAACGGGCTGGTTCACCGACTCGCCTCGCTCAATGCCTATATCGGTTGCGATGCACCCGGGCGCGAGCACGACAGCCAATTTTTGATCTGTCGGCACTGCCAGATCACGGTGGAAGTCGCCTCGCCATCGGTCAGCACGGCGTTGCAGCAGTGCGCCGAGCGCCGCGATTTCGCCATCCACCACAGCAGTGTAGAGATCGTCGGCGACTGCCCAAACTGCCAACAGGACAAGGCATGAGTGCTCTGGTAACGCTGCACTCCGTGGGTCTGGTCGCCGGAGAGCGCAGCATTCTCAGCAATATCAATCTGAAACTTATGCCGGGCACCATCACCAGCTTGATAGGGCCCAATGGCGCCGGCAAAACCTCACTGGTCAAAATCGTACTCGGCCTCAGCAAGCCCAGTGAAGGCCGGGTCGAGCGCCAGCAAAAGCTGCGTGTTGGCTATATGCCGCAAAAACTGGCGCTCAATACCTACTTGCCGCTGAGTGTTGAGCGCTTCCTCAGGCTGTCCGACTATCGCAAACGCAAACTGGCCTGGGCAATGGAGCGCGCCGAGGCCAGCCACCTGGCACAGTATTCCATGCACAAATTGTCGGGCGGCGAAGTCCAGCGGGTGCTGCTAGCCCGCGCATTGCTCACCGACCCTCAACTGCTCGTACTCGATGAGCCTGCACAGGGTGTCGATATCAGCGGCCAGCTCGCCCTCTATGAACGTATTTCCGCCCTGCGTAACGAGCTGAACTGTGCGGTGCTAGTAGTATCCCATGACCTGCACTGGGTGATGGCGCAAACCGACAATGTCATCTGCCTCAACCAGCATGTCTGCTGCCACGGCCACCCGCAGACAGTCAGCGCTGACCCAGCCTACCTCAAGCTCTTTGGCAAGCAAGGTGATGCGGCGCTGGTGCCCTATGTACACGATCACGATCACGCGCACACGATTCACGGCGATGTGGTCGATGATGAAAGCACTCATAAGGACTGCCAACATGGTTGATCTACTGGTCTATGCAGTCTGCGCTGGCTTGCTCCTGATTCTGGCGACTGGCCCTCTGGGTGCGATTGTCGTCTGGCAACGCATGGCCTACTACGGCGACACACTGGCCCACTCATCGCTGCTGGGCGTAGCCATAGGCGTATTGATGAATATCTCCATCGAGGCCTCTGTTATTGCCATCTGCGCCTTGCTGGCACTGATTCTCGGCCCACTGCACCGCTGGAGTGGCGGCAGTATCGACAGCCTGCTAGGAATTGCCTCTCACGGCAGCCTCGCCGCCGGGCTGGTGGCCGTATCGATGCAAAGTGGCAAGATTATTGATTTAAACGCAATTTTGTTTGGCGATATTCTGGCGGTGTCCGGGCGAGACCTGGCTTTGTTAGGTTCAGTGACCCTCGGCAGCAGTATCCTGCTGCTGATCAACTGGAACAGTCTGGTGGCACTGGCCGCCCACCGCGATCTCGCACAAATCGAAGGCCGCCGGGTCGCGCTACTGGAAGTTTTGCAGATGCTGTTGATCGCCGTCGTAGTCGCTGTCGGCATGAAGATTGTTGGCGTACTCTTGATTAGCGCCTTACTGATTATTCCAGCCGCCAGCGCCAGCCGCTGGAGCCGCAGCCCGGAACAGGTGGCGGTAGGAGCCATTATCGTAGGCGCGTGCTCGGTCGTTGGCGGCATCGCCAGCGCCTGGTGGCTGGATACACCGGCGGGGCCCAGTATTGTGCTGTTTGCGACATTGCTGTTTTTGATTGCACTGCCGACAGGAAAATACCGACTGGGGTCGTGACCCGCGAGAAATGCCGGAGGCTGAACGCAACACTGCAAAGGCACAATGACTAGGGCGAGGATTGAATAGCCAGACGGCCCGAGCCTCGGCGCTCGCGCTAAAAAATTGGCCCCTGCGTCGTCAAAAACTGCGACTAGCGCAAAGCCCTAAAACTCGGCATGACCCGGTTGATCTGATCAACGCTGATTGGCGATTTCAGAATCCCCACAAAATGCCCCGCAGGATTGACGATGGCGATGTTACCGCTGTGATCAACCAGATAATTGTCACCGCCGCCCGGCGTTTTCTTGAAGGGTGAACCCAGCGCAGTGGCAAAGCGGTAGACATCCAGAAACTCTCCGGTAAGCCCGTAAAAATCCTGGTGAAAAAATTGCAGGTATTGATTCAGCTGAACCGCGGTATCGCGCGCGGGGTCAACACTGGCCAGCACAATTCGCGTGTCGGACTGCTGCTCAGGCCCTAGCTGCTCATAATACTGCTTGAGCGTTGCCAGCGTTGTCGGGCAGATATCGGGGCAGAAGGTATAACCGAAAAAAACGATATCCCACTGGCCTTCAAACCAGCTGCGACTCACGGGCTCACCCCGATCATTCAAAAGCGAAAACTCAGGCAGCTGGCGCGCCGTCTCAAACAGCAGTGCGCCGTTTGCCTGCAACTCTTCCGGTGTCAGCACCCGCTCACGTGTAAAGGCATAGAAAAAACCACCGACAAAAATACTTGCCAGCACCACAATGATCCCGACGGTAAAATGGATCCCACGCTTGCGTTCAGCACTGACCTCGCTAAAGGTTTCAGGATTGGCCACTAACACCTCCGACATACAGGGTTGCGGCGGGCAGCATGTAGTGGTCAACCAGCATGATGATAAAGATCGCCATCAGGTAGAGCAGGGAATAGTTAAAGGTCTGCATCGGGGCTTTGCGACTCTTGCCGCGCAAGAGTACAACGGCCCAATAAATAAAGCCGAGCCCCAGTACAACGGCACCCAACAAATAGAGCGAACCGCTTAGCCCGGTCGCAAAAGGCATCAATGACACGGCAAACAGAATCAGGGTGTAGAGCAGAATCTGGATAGCGGTGTAGTGCACGCCGTGCGTTACCGGCAGCATGGGGATGTCGACCTTTGCGTACTCTTCTTTGCGGGCTATCGCCAGTGCCCAGAAGTGGGGAGGGGTCCAGGCAAATATGATCAACACTAGCAGCAGGGCGTGACCGTGAATTTCGTTAGTGACCGCCGTCCAGCCAAGCAGGGGCGGTGCCGCACCCGCCAGCCCACCTATCACAATATTCTGGGGCGTCGCACGCTTTAACCACAGGGTATACACCACGGCATAGCCGAGCAAAGAGGCGAGCGTCAACCACGCGGTCAGCTGATTGATCTTGATAATCAGCATGGCCATACCGGCAACACCCAGCACCAGCGCAAAAACCACCGCGTGTGCGGTATCAATGCGGCCCTGTGCGACCGGGCGATTTTTCGTACGAGACATCACCAGATCAATGCGCCGATCCACCAGGTGATTGACGGCAGCAGCTGAGGCAGCGCAGAGTCCGATACCGAGGTTGCCATATATCAGTACTTCCCAAGGCACCATGCCCGGCACCGCCATAAACATGCCGATCATCGCGGTCAGCAGCATCAGGTAAACCACGTTGGGTTTACACATCTCGTAGTAGTCGCGCCAGCTTGCGCGGCTTTTTACATCGGCAGTCACGTGTCAGTTTCTCTCTTCTGCGCCGTGCGCAGGCCGTAATTCAAGGTCACCATGGTTAACAGCAGCAGGGCTCCGCCAAGATTGTGGGAGACCGCCACCCATAGCGGAAATTTAAAGGCGACATTGCCAAGCCCGAGACTGATTTGCAAAATCAGCACGCCCAACAAAATCAGTGAAAAGCGTCGCAGCACTTCATCCCTTCTGGCACGCAGCTTCCAGACCAGCAACAGAATAACGAACGTAGTCACCAGCGCACCGATTCGGTGGGCAAAATGGATAGCCACGCGCGATTCATTGTCCATGGTACCGCCCAGGTAGTTGGGGCCGATATGCTGGAAAATATTAAAGCCGTCGGCAAAGTTCATTTCCGGTAGCCACTGGGCCTGACAGGTTGGCAAGTCCGGGCAGGCCACCGCGGCATAGTTTGACGTCGTCCAGCCTCCCAGTGCGATTTGCACAACCACCACACACAGAGCCACTATCGAAAATCGCTTGAGTGACGCAGCCGCTTGCCAGCCCTCAGCACTCAATTGCCAGGGGCGGTTGCGCAGCCGCAGGGCCAGCAACCAGAGCAGGGCAAAGACCGTGAAGCCACCAAGTAGATGCGCCGTGACGACCTGGGGCCAGAGCTTAAGGGTTACCGTCCACATCCCAAACAGCCCCTGCAAAACCAGAAAGCCCGCTATAAAAGCCGGTAGCTTCACCGGCTGATTGGGACTGGTGCCGAGTTTTAGCCCCTGTATAGTCAGCAGGCCAAAAAACAAGGCGACAAATATCCAGAGATAGGGGTCTACGCCATCGCCGCCCACGATTCTGGCCACCGTGCCACCAATCAATAACGCCAGCAGCAGGACCACGGGCTTCCACGCATATCCCGGCTCGCGCCTTCGCAGTGATACCCCGAGTATGATCAGCCCCAGCAAGCCGAGGCTGGAGGCAAACAAGCGGTGCACCTGCTCAGGCCAGGTTTTGTGAGACTCAACTGGCGTGTGTTCAAAATCCGGGTGGGCATTGGCCGCAGCGATTTCTTCGTGCGTGTCCGGCCACAGCACGTGACCGTAGCACGTGGGCCAATCCGGGCAGCCCAGCCCTGCGTCAACCAAGCGTGTAAAGGCACCCAAGCCTACAACCACAACGGCCAGTGCACAGGCGAGTAGGGTAAGGCGGTAACCGGGTTTTGATTGCGTCACGTTATTCTCCTGCAAATACGATTAGCGCAGCAGCCGCTTCATATCTTTGATTACGAGCTTGCCGGTACTGGTCAGCGTTTCCTGGCTGAGATCAGGCAGGCGATAGTACATCATCACCCAGCCTTTTGGGTCGACCACGTAAAATCCCGTAGCTTCGTCATCCAGGGGCAATTGCTTGACCGCCGAATAAGCGCTGGCGTCGATAAAGGCAGACGTCAGTTTCTCGTGCTCATCAATCAACACCTTGTCCAGTTCAGCGCCAAATTGCTTATCCAGGTTGAGATACATCCGCCCGACGCGATTCATTTTTTTGCCCAGAGCGGTGTGGGTTTGCCGGGTCAGGTAGAGCATAGCCTCACAGTTTTGTTCGCAGTAGCCATCACCAACGACGACAAACTGCCACAGCGACTCGGCGGTGTTGAATTCGACCGCCTCGCCATTGCGATGGGTCGGCTGCAAGTCAGCAATAGCAACCGGGGGCTGGATCAACTCGCCGTTATTCACCGTACCCAATGCGATCATATCCCGGTTCGCAAGCTGATATAACAGCGTTGAAAACGCAATGACCAGCAGCGGAATTCCAACGATTAGCGAAAATATCAGCTTCGAAGAATTGTTCTTCGGACTACTCAAGACCCTTTCCTCCTGTGGAGCGCTGCCGCCAAAGGTGCAGCAGATACAAAAATCCAATAATGGTGGCCATACCAAACCATTGCACGGCATATCCCACGTGCTTTTCAGGTGGCATATTGACCGCCTGATAGGTATTCACAAACATTCCCGGCTCACCGGCTTGCAAGCGCAGCAGAACATCCGGCAGCGGTCGATCCAGCGCCTCTTCTGCACGCTCCACTGGCAGCCACTGCACGCGCTTGGGCCAGCCCGCATCAACCGAGGCACCCGACAACTCAAAGCCGGTTGCACTGCCGGCATCGATATAGCCGGTGATTTCCAATAGCCCCGTAGGCGTCTCGACTACAGGTATCTCGCGGCGACTGCGATCACCCGGTATCCAGCCCCGGTGTACGAGAAGTGCATCACCGCCAGGCAGCACAAAAGGGCTGACCACTTCAAAACCGTAGCGACCCTGATGGATTCGATTTTCCAGTAACCAAAAGCGTTCTTTATCAAACTGCCCGCTCACGGTAACCGCGCGAAATTCCGGCAGATTCTGGTGAACTGAGCTAAGTTGTAGCGCGGGCAAAGCGCGTTGAGCGTCGCGCGCCTGCATCACTGCGCGCTTGTCTTCAGCGCGCTGTAGTTGCCAGAAGCCCAGACTCAACAAAACCGCCACTGTCAGAACGACCACAACAGCCAACACCAGGTTTGTCGCCAGTGCACTGCGACTCATGGGTTCACCCCCTGCGATTGTGTATACTGCCCGCAATCAACCGGGGGTATTATCGCTATGGGGCTGAAAATTGCCATTGTCATCCTGTTTATCGGCGTCGTAATCAGTCTATTTACGGGGCTGACGTTTCTGGTCAAAGATCAGGGCGATGGCAAAAAGCGGCAATGGTACGCACTGGGCGCCCGAATCGTCCTCACCGCCAGCTTGCTGGGCACCATTGCCTATGGCATTCAAAGTGGTAAATTGCAGTTTGGTGCGCCCTGGGATAAACATAAGTTAGTGCCGGTTGAGGAATAAACCCCTAATCCATTTAAACGCCCGGTCATTCTCCTGAATATGGCACCACACTAACCAGACTGCCGGGTCGCTGCGCTCCTCGCAATGACGGGGGCTCCAATCTACACTGAGCACCGCCACACAAAACAAAGGCCCAAGTACTTCCGTACCCGGGCCTCTCGACGCTTTTTGTAAGGTACTTCCTTAGAAGATATACACCGCAATCATCAGGAAGATCCAAACCACGTCAACAAAGTGCCAGTACCAGCTTGATGCGGCAAAGCCGAAGTGGTCGTCTTTGGTAAAGTGGCCACCCAACACAGAGCGCAGCAGCTGAATCAGCAGCATGATCATACCCATGCAGACGTGGAAACCGTGGAAGCCCGTCAGCATAAAGAAGGTAGTACCGTATACGCCTGTCTCCAGGGTCAACCCGTAGTGTGCGTAGGCTTCATAGTATTCGAGAATCTGCAGACCCACGAAAACCATACCTAGCAGAACGGACACACCCAGCCACATGTTGAACTTCTTGCGGTCATCGTGCAGCAGGGCGTGGTGAGCCCAGTGAACGGTCACAGAAGAAGTCAGCAGAATCACGGTGTTGTAGAAGGGCAGCCACTTGAACATTTCCACAAAGCCGGGGAATGCCATGCTTCTCTCCGGGCCCGAAAATTCACCGTTATTAGCCATGACCTGATTGGCCACACCACCAACTGCGTCCTGTGGCGTCTGCATCAGCGGCCAGGAAAATTCAAATCCGGGCCACAGGTGAACCGGGTTCATGCGCCCGGCATCGCCTTCGCCCGCGAGCCAAGGGGCAGCGAACCAGCGGATGTAAAACAAGGCCAGGAAGAAGGCGAAAAAGAACATCACCTCCGAAAAAATGAACCACTGCATACCAATCGCGTATGAGCGTTTCAGCTGAGCACTGTTCATGCCCGCCAGGTTTTCTTTAATGGCGATGCGAAACCAAGTGAAGAGGGTGGCCGAAAAGAAGGCGAGACCACACCAAAAAATAAACCAGGAATTCGTTGATTCGTTGGGGTCACCAAAGGTGCCGTCATTCATACCGCTGGCGGCACCAAAGATGGTCAGTACCAGGCCAACAGTCGCACACGCAGCGAGCTTGCTGCTCTCGGGCACATAATACGTTTCGTGCCCCGTGTTGCTCTGACTTGCCATGTTGTTTCTCCGTTATTCTCGCTTGAGAAAACTCTGTTAACGCGCGGCGACAGAATCGCTCTGTTGCTGCGCCATCTCTGTTACATCAAAAATCGTATACGACAGTGTGATGGTGTGAATATCCTTGGGCAAATCGGGGTCCACAATAAATTGTAGACCCAAATCAGCTTTACCACCGGCCACCAGAGGCTGGCGGTTGAAACAAAAGCACTCGGTTTTGTGAAAATACGCAGCTGCCCGCGAAGGTACAACACTGGGAATAGCCTGAGCGACCATATCCCGAGACTGTGTGTTGTGCGCATAGTAGGTGATATTGGTAGCCTCACCTGGATGCACTTCCACCACCGTCGTGTTTGCCTTGAACTCCCAGGGCATATGCTCATTGAAGTTCGCAACAAACTGTACTTTCACCGTGCGGCTGGTATCGATGACATTTTCCGCCACTTCGTACCGACCGCCCGTTTTACCGTTGATGCCCAGCGCCTCGCACAACACATTGTACAAAGGCACCATCACCACAAAGACAAAGGCAAACATGGCCACACAGACCGCCAGCAGTTTGGCGGTTGTGTAAACAATCCCTTTGTCAGTGTGCTCAGCCATGCATCTCGCTCTCTTTCACTTCCGGGGGAGTGCTGAACGTGTGATACGGAGCTGGTGTCGCCACAGTCCATTCCAGACCATGCGCGCCGTCCCATACCTGAGGGTCGTCGATCTTCTTGCCGTGGGTAATGGTGCGCACCACGTTAAACAGGAAGAGCAACTGGCTGGCGCCGTAAATAAAGGCACCGATTGACGACATCATGTTGAAGTCGGCAAACATCAGGTTGTAGTCGGGAATACGACGCGGCATACCTGCCAGACCCACAAAGTGCTGCGGGAAGAACGTCAGGTTGAAACCCAGGAAAGATACCCAGAAGTGGGTTTTACCCATGGTTTCGTTGTACATCTTGCCGGTCCATTTCGGCAGCCAGTAGTACACCGCCGCAGACATGGAGAAGATCGCACCCGCTACCATGGTGTAGTGGAAGTGAGCCAC
>JBFKDP010000161.1:0-8859 GCA_041619575.1 Litorivivens sp. | reverse complement strand
GAGCAAGACGCGCTCGCCCTGCACGGTACAGTGGATCTCACCGCCGCGTTCAGAGAGCTGACGGGCCAGTAAAACATCCTTACCCAGCTTGGCCGCCCAGAAAGGTGCCAACGAACAATGGGCAGAGCCGGTGACGTCATCTTCGTCAATGCCATAGTTCGGCGCGAAGAAGCGCGATACAAAGTCACAGTCCTCGCCCTTTGCCGTCGCAATCACCCCGCCTTCCGGCAGCGTGGCCAACTGCTTCATATCGGGCTCAAGCGCCAGCAGCTCCCCCACGGAGTGAAGTTCCACCAGCCAGTTACCCGCTGCTACCTGCGCCCGGTAACCACTGCAATCACTGTCCAGCGACAGGGCTTGTACGACGACTTCCGGCAATTTGCAGGCTTCGGTTTGTTGTGCCGGGAAATCCAGCGTCAGATACTCGCCATCGACACTAACCGTCAAATCGCCACTGCGACTGGAAAAAGTCAGCGTGCCGCTTTCGCCACAAATCTCCGACAGAACCCAGCCAGCTGTCAAGGTGGCATGCCCGCAGAGGTCGACTTCAACCGTCGGCGTAAACCAGCGAATTTCCCAGCGTTTATCACCTTCAGGAACCAAAAATGCCGTCTCCGCAAAGCCCATCTCTTTGGCAATAGCCTGCATCTGGGTTTCCAGCAAGGAGGCTTTCAATACACAGACGCCAGCAGTATTCCCCTTGAACTGCTCACTGACAAACGCATCCACTTGGTATATTTTCATCATAGTCGCTGTATGCTTCCAACAAGGTTGGCTCAGTTCGCCAACGGAAATAAAAATTCTTTTGGTCTGAGTCAGGTTCGCTGACGTACAGGCCGGCAATACTTCGCAGAAGGCGCTCTCTATGCACACCATGCAGTCAGCCCAAGCCTCAACAGAAGAAGTCTCGACAGAAAGTGTAAGCTCAGCTCAGGCGATGCTTGAACACTACCGGCGCGTGCGGCAATTCAGCGAAACACTCTGCGCACCTCTCAGTCCGGAAGACTGCGCTATTCAGTCGATGCCAGACGTCAGCCCGAGCAAGTGGCATCTTGCCCACACGACCTGGTTCTTCGAACAGTTTATCCTCGCAGAATACCAAAAAGCCTACCAGCCTTTTCATCCACAGTACGCCTATCTGTTTAACAGCTACTACATCAGCCAAGGCGAACGACACGCGCGACCTCAGCGAGGCCTGCTTTCCAGACCATCACTGCACCAGGTGCTGGCCTATCGTCACGAAATTGACCGCCGTATTGCCGAGTTCTTGTGCAGTGAAAACCTGCCGACAGAAATCCACAGCCTCGTCACACTTGGCTTGAACCATGAACAGCAGCATCAGGAACTACTGCTGATGGATATCAAGCACGTCTTATCCTGCAACCCCTTGCTCCCGGCCTATTCAGAAAAGGAGAGGACGCCAAGTCGTGCTTCCAGCCCACCCAGGTGGATTACACATTCAGGTGGGCTGCAGGAAATCGGCCGTACGGTTGCCCGTGAAGCGAGCGACGCCCATTTTTGCTACGACAATGAAACACCTCGCCACAAACAATGGCTTGAGCCTTTTGCAATCAACAGCCACCTCGTCAGTAACGGTGAGTGGCTGGAGTTCATTCGCGACGGTGCTTACCAGAATCCTCTGCTGTGGCTATCCGAAGGCTGGGATTGGTGTCAGCAAAATGACATCAGCCATCCTTTATACTGGCAGGCATCAGACACTGAATGGCAGGAGTTCACTCTGCAGGGACAGGTGCCGCTCGACCACAACCAACCGGTGTGTCACATCAGCTACTACGAAGCCGCCGCATTCGCCAATTGGGCCGGCGCACGCCTGCCCACTGAGGCGGAGTGGGAATACGCGGCGGGCGAGGATCACAGCGTTTTCGACCTCCACCCAAATAGTTGCGAAAACGGTGACTTTGGCCAGGTCTGGCAGTGGACTGCCTCCGCCTATCAGCCCTACCCCGGCTTTAAAGCACTAGCTGGCGGCTTGGGTGAATACAATGGCAAATTTATGTCGTCACAAATAGTGTTGCGCGGCAGTGCCAGTATCACACCAAGCGGACATAGCCGGCGCAGCTATCGCAATTTTTTCTACCCGCACATGCGCTGGCAATTCGCCGGCCTGAGGTTAGCCCGCGATGCCTGATCTGATCGACCTCAAGCCCGACACCGACACACTGCTGGAAGAGACCATCGCCGGACTCAAGTCCAAACCGCCCCAGCTGCACTGCAAGTATTTCTACGACGCCGAAGGGGCCAGGCTGTTCGAGCAAATATGTGAACTCCCGGAGTATTATCCGACGCGAACCGAAATCGGCATTCTCGAACGCTATTTACCCGAGATGGCCAAGCTTATTGGCCCGGGTGTACGGATCGTTGAATACGGCAGTGGCGCCGGCGTAAAGATTCGTCTGCTGCTCAATGCACTCGAAAATGCGGTCGCCTATACGCCTATCGACATCAGCCGCGAGCAGCTTGAAGAAGCCGCAAATGCACTGAAAAAAGACTTCCCAGCGCTGGATATTCAACCCGTTTGCGCCGACTATAGCAGCGCCCTGACTCTCCCCTCACCCAGCCAGAGCTTTTCGCGAACGGTGGTATTTTTTCCCGGTTCAACCATTGGTAACTTCCCTCCGAAGGAGGCGGTCTCGTTGCTGAAACGCTTCGCTCGCCTCGCAGCCCAGGGAGGCAAAGCTGGCGGCCTACTTGTCGGCGTCGATGTAAAAAAATCTCGTGCGCAAGTAGAGGCCGCCTACAATGACAGTCAGGGTATCACTGCGAAATTTAACCTCAATATTCTCACACGGTTGAATAAAGAACTGGGCGCAAACTTTAAATTAGAAAACTGGCGCCACCGCGCTCACTGGAATAACAGTACCGGTGCCATCGAGATGCACTTGGTCAGCGGCGTTAATCAGCAGGTTCGAATAAACGGCGACCGTTTCGACTTTGCCCGCGGTGACAGCGTGCATACCGAGAACAGCTTCAAATACAGCCCCGAGGAATTTGCCGGTCTTGCAGCCGAGGCTGGCTTTCAGCGGGCAGGTCTTTGGCAGGACGACGAGCAGCTTTTCTCCGTACAGTATTACGAGCTTAGCCACAACTGAGCCTCTCCAGCCTGCGAGATTGATAACTGCTGCGCTTTTCGCTAACGTGCGCGCATTACCACGCCCTTCAGGGCCTTGACTGCATACGGAATCTCTACGATGGCGCAATACGTATACACCATGAATCAGGTTGGCAAGGTCGTGCCACCTAAACGCGAAATCCTCAGCAATATTTCCCTCTCCTTTTTCCCGGGCGCGAAAATCGGCGTTCTCGGCTTGAACGGTTCAGGCAAATCGACTCTGCTGCGCATTATGGCGGGCATAGATACTGAATTTAATGGCGAAGCACGCCCACAACCGGGCATTAAAGTAGGCTACCTGCCACAGGAACCAGAACTGGACCCAGACAAAACAGTCCGCGAATCCGTTGAAGAGGGCCTGAGTGAAATCAAGGAAGCTCAGGCCGAGCTGGATAAAGTCTACGCCGCCTACGCCGAGCCCGACGCCGACTTTGACGCGTTGGCGAAGCGTCAGCAGCAATTGGAAAATATTATCCAGGCCAGCGACGCCCACAACCTCGAACACCAGCTGGAAGTCGCTGCCGACGCACTGCGCCTGCCACCTTGGGATGCCAAGATTGCCAATCTGTCGGGCGGTGAAAAGCGGCGCGTTGCCTTGTGCCGACTGTTGCTGTCTGGCCCTGACATGCTTTTGCTGGATGAGCCAACCAACCACCTTGACGCCGAATCCGTTGCCTGGCTGGAGCGCTTTCTATGCGACTTCAACGGCACCGTCGTAGCAATCACCCACGACCGCTATTTTCTGGATAACGCTGCCGGCTGGATACTTGAGCTCGACCGCGGCCGCGGCATCCCCTACGAGGGCAACTATTCCGACTGGCTGGCAGCCAAGGACGAGCGCCTGAAAATGGAGGCCAAGTCGGAAGCTTCCCGCAAGCGCACCATCGACTCAGAGCTGGAATGGGTACGCAGCAACCCTAAAGGACGTCGTGCCAAGAGCAAGGCCCGCCTGCAGCGCTTCGAAGAGCTGCAGTCACAGGAATTCCAGAGCCGCAACGAAACCAATGAAATCTACATCCCACCGGGTCCTCGCCTCGGCGACAAAGTCATAGAAGTCAACGGCGTCAGCAAAGCCTTTAATGGCCAGATGCTGCTGGACGACCTGAGCTTCTCAGTACCCAAAGGCGCTATTGTTGGCGTGATTGGCGGCAACGGCGCAGGTAAAACCACACTCTTCAAGATGCTCAATGGCAAAGAACAGCCCGACAGTGGCAACATCGAATTGGGCGAAACCGTCAAACTGGTTTCGGTTGAACAGATGCGAGATTCGCTAGACGACGATAAAACGGTCTGGGAAGCGGTCAGCGACGGCCACGACATCCTGAACATCAACGGCTACGAAGTTCCTTCCCGCGCCTATATCGGCCGGTTCAACTTTAAGGGCACAGACCAGCAAAAGCGCGTTGGGGAATTATCCGGTGGTGAACGCGGCCGCTTGCAACTGGCCTGCACACTGCGACAGGGTGGCAACGTTCTTTTGCTCGACGAACCCTCAAACGATCTCGACGTGGAAACCCTGCGCGCCCTGGAAGAAGCTCTGCTTGCCTTCCCCGGCTGCGCCATGGTGATATCGCACGACCGCTGGTTTCTCGACCGCATTGCGACCCACATTCTCGCCTACGAAGGCAATTCAGAAGTGGTGTTCTTTGAAGGGAACTACACCGAGTACCACGCAGACCTGATTGAAAGAAAAGGCGAAAATGCCCGTCCAGAGCGAGTGAAATATAAAAAACTCAAGTAAGCAGTCCACGCCGCCAGAGTGATCTGGCGGCTTAGCTTTCTATGTGCTCTGCGGGGGCACAAAGCTGACCAGGGTATCGCCAACCTTCAGACTGGGAGACTCCTGAGCCACCCAGTCAAGACGCCCCTCTTTATTGACGACTGCAACCATCACCGCCTCGTCGGGCAATTGCATGACAATGGACTCCCCACTGAATTCATCGGTAACGCGTGTTTTCTGGAATTTCCAGTCACGGATCAAGTTGCTCCACAAAACCCCAAACGTCACTTTGCGCGAGAACACACTGATGCCACGGCGCGCATGAGCAACCTTGCGCCGGTCACTGTCTTCGCTCGTGTCGGCATCGCTTAACTGATAGACCTTATTTCGCCCAACTTCTGCGGCAAAGTGGTTGCAAACCATAGAGTTGTAGGCGACGTTACCGGTGGCAGCCAGTACCACTTTCACGCCGTCGAGCTCAAGGGCTTCCTCCGCTTTTTCAGAGAGAATTTCGCCATACCAGGTTGCGACGCCCTGCTGGCGGGCAGGCCGCAAACGTGCCCAGTCGGTATCGGCCAACAAGACATCGACTTTGAGTTCTTTCAGCACCTTGCACAGTTCGACTGCCCAGGGCGAACCGCCAACCACCAGCACCCGACCAGACCCCTCGGCCCGCAGCGACAATCTCGTCGCCAGCGGCCCCAAGGAAAAGCCATGCAATATGACCGTTGCAAAAATCACCATAAAGACCGCGGGAACCAGCAATTCTGCGCCGGCATACCCTGCCTCGATCATTGCCGGTGCGAAGGCGCCAGCAGAGGCAGCCGCCACGACACCGCGCGGCGCAATCCAGCCAATCATCAAACGCTCGCGCCAATGGCAGTCAACGCCGATGGTGGAGATCCAGACCGTGGCCGGGCGGACAATAAATAAAAAGGCGAGCAGCATGGCAAGCATACGCCAGTTGAGCTGCTTCAGAATGTCGGCGTCCAGCGAGGCCGTCAGTATCACAAACAGAAAGGACACCAATATGATGGTGATATATTCCTTAAAGCGTCGCATTTCATCGATGCTACGAAGGCGCATATTACCCATCACAATGCCCATCACGGTCACCGCCAGGAGCCCGGATTCGTGCAGCACCAGATGGGAGAGCGCATATATCCCCAGAATCACTGCAATGATCATAGGCGCCTTGAGATACTCTGGCACCCAGCCACGACGAAAAAAGATCCCGAGTGTGTAGCCGCCACCGCCGCCAATCGAGAGCGCAACAAGCACGGCAATCACCAGACTGGATAGCGCCGCCAGCAATCCGCCCCCTTCCCCGGAATAAAGAAAGTATTGATAGACTATAACGGCAAGCAAAACCCCGAGGGGGTCGTTGATTATCCCCTCCCATTTCAGGTATGACGCAGTGCGTCGATTCAGGTTGGCATGCTTGAGCAAAGGCATGATGACAGTCGGCCCAGTCACCACCAGAATAGCGCCTATCAGTAGCGCCACCGGCCAACTTAAGCCCCCAACCCAATGTGCTGCCAGGGTACCGAGTACCCAGGCCACGACCACGCCAACAGACGTAAGCCTTCGCACCACGCGCCCCGCCTCTCGCAGCTCATGTAACTGCAGGTTAAGACCACCTTCAAACAAGATGACCGCAACAAATAGCTGGATGACTGAGTTCAGCCCTGGGCCGAAGTCAATGGCCGGCGTCACGATACCACCAATGGGGCCCAGCAAAAGACCCGCAGCGGCCAGCAGTACGATAGCTGGAATGCGCAGACGCCAGGCCAGCCACTGGCAAAGTATTCCAACAACGAGAATGACAACGAGTGCGAGCGAAAGCTCCATGAGCACATCCTTCTTGACAGGCAGCGAGTGCCAGTGGGCCGACTTGTTATTGTGTGGCGAGCTGCGGTAGAAGCTACGTCGCCCCAAGCATAGGTCTATACGCGTCTTCGCGCAAAGCAGAGCTTTTGACCACGTCGTTTTTTTCTGTGTACTATTTGTACGATCCTACTCGACAATCAGGGAATGATCATGGCTGAGTTTACCGACGCGTTCGAGGAAGTAATTCGCAATGAAGGCGGGTACGTTTTTCACAATGTACCTGGTGATCGCGGTGGCGATACCTATGCCGGCATATCGCGTCGCTACCACCCGAGCTGGTCCGGCTGGCACTATGTCGATGCAAATGAAATGGGGAGCCCCGCTCTAAGCGATGAGGTTCGAAAGTTCTATCGTGAGCATTTCTGGAACCGGCTGCGGGGCGATCATATTCAGGATCAGCGTATCGCGGAAACCCTGTTTGATTTCTCGGTCAACGCAGGTTTGCGCACGGCGGTTAGACTTGCGCAAAAAATACTGGGCGCGACACCCGACGGTCTCCTTGGCCCCATTACCATCAAGCTGTTAAACGAGTATCCGGCCAACGAATTTCTATACCGTTACGCCATGGCCAAGGTCGCCCGCTACGCAGAAATCGTCAACAGCGACAGTAGCCAATCGAAATTTTTGCTCGGGTGGATTAATCGCACAATAAAAGGGGTCGCCTGAAGGGCGACACTTTAGACCGCACTCTCTTCTTCCGGCTGCCAGCTTTTTAACAGTTTCATCATTTTTGGCGCTTTTAGCGGCCCGAGCATCACGCTGCTGGTCATCATGCCGCCCATCACCGCGCCGCCCACGCCGGCAGTCACCACATCGGCGCCAGTCAGGTAGAGATTCCTGATCGGTGTTTGCGGGTGCAATGATGCGTGATCAAAACGCTCAGGGAAATGGTCCAAACCATAGATTTCCCCGCGCTGGTTGCGCTGGTAGAACTGAGTGGACAGGGGCGTAGACAACTCATAAAAGTCGAGCGCAGCCTCTAACTGAGGCATCCGCTGAAACAGAATCGCCAGCAACTTTTCGGCCAGCACCTGCTTTTTAGCCTCGTAGTCTTCGCCGCGCTGCTGCCAGGTCGTCCCCTGCCATTGATCGAACCACTGTGCCTGGGTAACCGTGACTATTTCCACAGTCGATTTTCCAGGGTATCGATTTAGCCAGTCCGGATCTTTTGCTGATGGGAAGGAAACGTAGACCAAGGGAAAGGGCGAGGCGTCCGGCGCATCCAAGTAGGCTTTCAAATTTCCTTCATGGTCTTCACTTGGATAAATCCACAGATTGGTGGTATGCATGCCCAGCTCATCCGGGGTGCCCTTGAATCCCGCATAGAGGCACAGGTGAGCGCTGGAGAGGTGAATCTCCTTTTCGCTTCCCTTACTGGGTAGGAGGTGGCGAGCACTCTCAGGCAAAAGGCGTTCAACCGTTGGCAGAAAACCGGCATTGCTGACGACTCGGTCCGCCTTGATTTTTGTACCGTCAGCCATTTGAACGCCTACCGCCCTATCCTTTTCAATCAGAATTTGTTCGACCTCTGCATAGGTGAACACTTCGCCTCCTGCCTGCTGGATAGTCGGAATAATTGTGCGCGCCATTGCAGATGCACCGCCGACAGGATAAGCACCGCCTGCAAGGTAATGCTTTGCAACCAGCGCATGCATCAGAAATGACGATTCAGCCGGGGGCAGACCATAATCACCCCACTGCCCAGTGATGACCGCAATCAATTCCTGATTACTGGTCAACGCCTCAAGTACCTCTCGCGTAGTTTTGAAAAAGTGTTTATCAAGTAACAGGGAACGGGATTTACCGTATACACGACCGAGTATTCTGGGCATCGCCTGCCCCGCAAAAAATTTCGTGCTTTGGTAACTGGTCTGACGGATAAGGGCTACGTACTGACGAATAGCCGCTTCCTCCTCTGGAAAACGTTCAACCAGCCCGTTAATAAAGTTCTCTGTCCCTGCAACAAGATCGTACTCACGATCGCCCAGAATAATCTTGTCGTAGGCTGGCTCCATCTCCGCCCACTTAAGCTTCCCGTTACTCACCACATCGAAGATACGCCGGAGCGTCGAGCCGGGTTTGTGCACATCGCCAATATAGTGAACACCCACATCCCACT
>JBFKDP010000160.1:0-8873 GCA_041619575.1 Litorivivens sp. | reverse complement strand
CTTTCCAGCCAGCAACCATACCAACAAGGGCCAGTATCAGCGGCAGTGAAAACAAGCCCTGATAGGGGAAGTGTCCAACGCGTTCAATGAGCGCCTGACGTACGCCCGGAGCCAAACGAACCGAGAGGTGAACCACGGACCACAGCACAATACCCAGAACCAACAAACCCATAACACGCCCCTTTTCTGTTTTATGAGGCTGACTTTACACCCTTTCCCCGAATCTGTAGAGCTGCAAACCCTTGCCGGAGCTGGCTTTGCCAAAGCTTAACGCTTGTTCACTATACGACCGTAAAGGTTATTGCTAAGCTCGATCGGAATAATAATTCTTTCACATCGGCACCGGAGGCACTTGTGGAAAAAGAACGTCCAACCCCGCTCGTTGAGGATATCGACGGCACCCGCCGCAAACTGGAAAGCTGGTTCACTGAAAAACTGCAGGCCGATGGACCGGTAACAATCCCTGAACTTAACATTCCAGAAGCGACCGGTATGTCCAACGTCACCCTGTTGTTTGACGTTAACTACCAAAAGGGTGGTGTAGCGCTCAGCGAAGCCTGCGTCGGGCGACTGCAACCGGAAATCGAAAAGCCCGTATTCCCGGAATACGACCTGTCCATACAATATCGTGCGATGGACATCGTCGGCCAGAAAACCGATGTGCCGGCGCCCGGGCTACTGGGCCTTGAACTGGACACATCACTGCTGGGCACCGCCTTCTACATTATGAAAAAGGCGGAGGGCCGGGTGCCGCCGGACATGCCTCCCTACAGCATGGATGGCTGGATGCTGCACGATATTGGCCCGGGTGAGCGAGCCAGCCTCTGGAATGCCGGCGTCGACACCATGGCAAGTTTCCATAGGCAGGTTCGTGACTACAAAGCGCTCGGATTCGATTTTCTCGAGCGACCCGAGCTGGGCGCAAACCCCTTACAGCAGCAACTGGCCTACTGGGAAAACTATGGCAAATGGGGTCTTGAGGGCCGCCCTCACAGCATCTGCGATCCTGTGATGCAATGGCTCAAAGACAACCAGCCTGAGCAGGAAGCGTTCGGCGTCAGCTGGGGCGATTCCCGCATTGGCAACATGCTGTTTGCCCAGGACTGCAAAAGTGTCACAGCCATGCTCGACTGGGAAATGATTACCTTGGGCAACCCGCTGCAAGATATTGCCTGGTGGAATTTTCTTGATTATTTCTTTGCCGATGGTCTCGGCATCCCTCGCCTGGAAGGTTTGCCCAGTTATGAAGATACGATCGCGCGCTGGGAAAAGGCCTCGGGCTTCAGCGGTGAGCACTACAAGTACTACTGGATCTTTGCCGGCTTGCGCTACGGTCTGATTATGAGCCGCATCATGGTGGCGCAGGGGCAGGAGGACCAGATTGAAGATAACTTCGCAACGGGCGTACTGCGCAAAGTCATGGACGAGCTTTAAACGCCCGCCACCTTGCACGGAATGCGCCTTCGCCGCCTCACGCGAAGGCGCTTTTGAATCTGGCCCCTGACACCTAATAAATAATAAGAGCCACGACCATGAGCCAATTACAACGCCCCCAATGGGTCGACCATTTCAACGCTCTGGGCCCCGCCGCAGGCGGCGCGGACACCCTGATTCCGCTAGACGCAGGCAAACTGATCGAACATGCCTGCGCGCTTACCGGACTGGACGATTTCGGTGATTTCCCCTGGCGTGAAGCCTACGAAAAGCTGCTGTGGAGCCTGAACAACGAGGCCAAGCTGAACACGCTTGGGCGGATGCTGATCCGGGCCGAATTGCTACGCACCTTGCAGCTGCGCCTGCGGCTTACTGCTTTTTGGAAAGAGCACCCCCAGGTACTCGAGTCACCCGTTAGCGCGCCGATTGTCATTGCCGGCGCGGCCCGCACCGGCACGTCGATTCTGCAGGAAACCCTGTCGCAGGACAGTCAGTTTCACCTGCCCTATACCTGGAAATGTCTCGACCCTTTGCCATTGCAAAACGGGGATGACAAAGCCAAACGCATCGCTAAAGCCCGCAGTGAAGCCGAATTGTGGGTGGACATTCAACCCGAAATTCGCAGCATGCATGACTTCGGCGCGGAATTGCCCACTGAGTGCCTGATTTTTATGTCAACGGATTACCACACCGACTACTGGGGTATGGTCGCTGACATGCCGACCTGGAACAGCTGGCGTATGGAGCAGGGTTACTTTCTCAATGCCTATCGTTGGCACAAGCGGCTGTTACAAACCATGCAGTACGGTGAGCCGGCAGAGCGCACCTGGCTGCTAAAATCGCCCGCCCATCTGGCGTTTCTCGACGTACTCAAAGAGGTCTACCCGGACGTTCGGATAATTCACACACACCGCGACCCGGTGAAGTGCATACCCTCTACCGCGAGTATCACCAGCACCGTGCGCTGGGAGCGCAGCGAAACCGTAAACACCGTAGCCATCGGCCAGGAAATTGCTTTCGGCTTTCAGTTCGCAATGGAAAACGTCATCAATCAACGTCAGAACGGCAGCCTGCCGGAATCACAGATTACTGACATTCAATTAAGCGAATTGATTAAAACGCCAGTGGAGTCCATCCAGAGAATTTACCAACACTTTGGGCTTGCGTTCAGCGGCGTCATGCCGGAGAAAATAAGCCACTACCTCCAGAACAAACCGCAGGGCAAGTTTGGCAAGCATAGCTATTCACTGGACAGTTTTGGCATGGACGAAAGCAGCCTGCGCGAAAACTTCAAGCGCTATACAGACTACTATGGCATCTCACCTGAATAAAACGGCCAAGAGTAAAAACAGCAGCCGAGCACATCAGCCGTGGTAGTGGTCTATCAATTCACCCAGCAGTTGGAACTCGTCCTTGCGCGGGCTGTTACGCCGCCAACAAAGTCCGATGGAACGACGCACAGTTTCCTGCTCAAAGGCACGTGTTTTTACCTGCGTACCCGCCAGCAATTTGCCGTCCAGTGCCATTTTGGGCAAGAGCGTCACGCCAATATTATTGGCCACCATCTGCACCAGCGTATTCAGGCTGGTGGCCTGAAAAGGAGCGGCCATATCACGGTCATTCAAACGACAGGCCTCCAGTACATGATCCCGCAGACAGTGCCCGTCCTCCAGTAACAGCACATCCTGCCCGCGCAAGTCTCTGCTGAGCAGCGGTGTCTTTTTGGCAAGGCGGTGCTGATCGTAGTAAGCCAACAAAAACTCGTCATGGAACAACGCTTTCACATCCAGCCCTTCGGTTGGATAGGGAAGCGCCAGCAGCACAACATCGAGTTCACCTTCACGCAGGCGTTTGAGCAGATGAGCTGAAAGATCCTCACGAATATACAACTGGCAATTGGGGTACTTGCGCCGAAAGCGCGGCAAAAATTTTGGCAGCAGAAAAGGCGCGATGGTTGGGATGACACCCAAGTGCAGGTTGCCGGAGAAGGGTTTGCCCGCTGACTCAACCAGCGCCACCAGGTCGTCAACATGGGTCAGTATGTTCTGCGAACGCTCAACCACTTCCCGACCGAGTTCAGTGAGCAGCACATTTTTATTGTCTCGCTCAACCAGCTGCACACCGAGGTTATCTTCCAGCTCACTGATGCCGGCACTGAGCGTGGGTTGCGAAACGTGACAGGCCTTCGCTGCCTGGCCGAAGTGACGGTGTTTGGCCACGGCGCAAAGATAGTTCAGCTGCTTGAGTGTCGGTCGATGAGCCATAGAGAAATCCTATTACTAAGGCCGACAATGTACGCGAACCCAATCAAGTAGCTCAAGTACCAAGACGGCCTATTTCACTATGGCTAGAGGCGCGAAACTTTGTGCAAAAGCATGCCCGCCACCATCGCCGCCACAAACATCAGAACATCGCCTAGTCCCGTCGCGATATTGACCAGTGCTGGCGCCGGGCACAGGCCGCTGAGCCCCCAACCCAAACCAAACAAGGCCGCGCCGATCAAAAGCTTGGCATCGATCTCTGTCGCCGACGGCAAGCTGAATACCTCGGCCAGCACAGGTCGCTCTCTTTTTGTCACCAGGTAGAAACCCGGCAAGGTAACCGCAATTGCGCCACCCATAACGAAGGCGAGACTCGGGTCCCAGTGCCCGGCGATATCCAGAAAATTCAGCACTTTGTCTGGAATCAGCATGCCCGACACGGCAAGGCCGGCGCCAAATAATAGTCCTGCCAATAAGGCGGCAATACCCTGCTTCATATCAAGCCCCCAGCATATGGCGTTGCACAAAAACCACGGCAAAGGCCACGGCCATAAAGACCAGCGTTGCCAGGATGCTGCGATGAGAAAGACGGCCTATCCCGCAAACACCGTGCCCGGAGGTACAGCCTGACCCCAGCCGTGTACCGAAGCCCACCAGCAGACCGGCCGCCAGCAAAACCGGCGTCGAGGCGCGCAGTTCAATCTGCTCTACACCCACAAATTGATAGAGGCTGATGCCTCCACCCAAAATCAAGCCGACCACAAAACACCAGCGCCAGGCTGATGCCGGGCTGTAGTCCGACAGTGCGCTACCGACAATACCGGAAATACCGGCAATCTTGCCGTTTAGCCACAGTAGCAGCACCGCGGCTGCGCCAATCATCACACCGCCGGTCAGTGACAGCCAAGGGGTAAACTCAGTTTCCATCTTGATCGCTCCTAGCTTATGGATGGTTCAGGTTGAAAAAGCCGTTTTCCCGCAAGCCAAATTGGCCGGAACCGCAATATCCATCATTTTCGGGTCTGGCAGATTCAGGCTCTTCATAATATTGATGTAGTCTTCACGGCTTTTGCCTGCCAGCCGGGGATTGCAGTTTTTTTCCTCGGCAATCGTAGAACGGGTCCAGCCCTTGTAATCATGGCCGGGGTAGACGAGGGTTTCGTCCGGCAGCGCAAACAAGGTTTTGACAATCGAGTCCCAGCTTTTGCCGGCATCACCGCCCTGGAAATCCGTGCGACCGCTGCCGCGAATCAGCAGGCAGTCCCCGGTGAAGACAGAGGCTTCACCGCCACTCTGCAGATAAAAGCTGAAAGACTCGTTGGTGTGGCCCGGTGTAAACAGCGCGCGCAGCTCAATCTCACCCAGCGAAATCACCTCGCCATTACGAACGGTTTGCGATACACAATCCGCCTCGGTGAATTCTCCCATCACGGTCGTGCAGCCGCATTCGTCACGCAACGCGCCCAGCGCTGTAATATGATCGGCATGGGTGTGACTATCGATGGCATAGCGCAGAGTGAGTTTCAAATCCTGCAGCAACTGCAGGTACTGACGCATCTGCCCAATAACCGGGTCGATTAACAGGGCCTCGCGCGTTGTATCACTCGCCAATAGATAGGTGTAGGTCCCTGATTCCTGATCAAACAGTTGTCTGAAAATCATAAAACGCCTCCTTCGAGCATATTGCGCGCAATCACAAAGAGTGCAATCAACACAATCAGACTTGCGAACACTTTTTGCAGCACTGCACCGGACAGGTGCTTTGCAACAGCAAAACCCAGACTAATGCCCAGCACACCGCCACACACAAAGGGCAGTGCTGTCATCCACTCAAATCGCACCCCCTGAGTCACGGCAGAAAGCACCCCGGCGCTGCTGATTGCCGTGATGGTCAACAGGGAGGTCGCTACCGCCGACTGAATACTCAACTGGGTGATAAACATCAGAGTCGGCACAATCAAAAAGCCACCACCGACACCGAACAGTCCAGAGAGAAAACCGGTCAGCGCCCCGGCAAAGGACAAGGCAACTGCACAGGGGCCGCTAAAGCGAAATTTGCCATCCTCGCTCAAGCGACAAAGGGCAGTTGCAGCATGATTGCCGATGGAGGCCCGTACGACTTTTGCCTCTTCCGGGTTCACCAGCGACCGTCGCCACATATAGGTCGCAATCAGAAGAGCCAGAACGGCAAACAGCGTCAGCACCAGAGATTGAGACAACTGCATGGCCAATCTAAGTCCGTAGGGCGTCAGACACATACCTGCCAACGCAAACACAATAGCGGGCTTCAGCGAAATACGTTTAGAAGGTATCGCAGCCAGCACGCCCACGGCCGAGGTAATGCCCACCACCAGCAACGACATGGGTACGGCCTGATCCATGCTGTAACCAAGTCCATAAACCAGCAAGGGTATTGCAAACAGGGAGCCTCCCCCTCCGGTCAAGCCCAACGCGAGCCCGACAATGGCACCAAACACTAAAGCCAACATCAGAGTTACCCGTACTTAGTTAACAATTGCGAATACTTTTCGATGGCGCGCATATCACTCAATTGCTCACCTAATTCGCGCTCCAGCGCGCAACCCACTGCCTTGTAAAAAACTTTATCCAGAGCCCGCCTCACCGCGCTCAGCTGCTGCACGATCTTCTCGCACTCGGCCTCTTCATCAACTAGCCGTTGGATACCGCGTAGCTGACCTTCTGCACGCCGCAACCGCAGCAACATATCCTGCTTTTTTGCAATCCAGTCCGTTTCTATCTGCATTGTTGTGCGTTCCTCGGGGCTTCACCAAAGCATACCCCCAGGGGTATCTAGACATCAAGCATGAATGGCGGTGGCTCTTCACAACATCAACGCGTAGAATTCCGCGCTGTCTTCGCAGGAGAAACTCTATGACGGATACGCACCCCTCTGCCGGCCCACTGGCCGGTATTCGCGTACTCGAACTGGGCCAGCTACTCGCAGGGCCGTTCACCACATCCATTCTCGGCTACTTTGGCGCCGAGGTGATCAAAATTGAACCCCCGGAGGGCGACCCCATCCGGCGCTGGCGCGTTATGAAGGACGACACCTCCCTGTGGTGGTACAGCCTCGGGCGCAACAAAAAGTCGGTTGTAGTGGACCTTAAATCCAGCGAGGGTCAGGCGCTGGTTCGTGAAATCGCGGCCGAGTGCGACGTGCTGGTAGAAAACTTCCGCCCCGGTGTGATGGAAAAGTGGGGCCTGGGGCCCGACGAGCTTAAAGCCAACAATCCCAAGCTGATCTATACCCGCATTTCAGGGTATGGCCAAACCGGTCCCTACGCAGAAAAACCCGGTTTTGCCTCTGTGTGTGAGGGTATCAGTGGCTTCCGTTTCCTGAACGGCTTTCCCGATGAAGCACCTGTGCGCCCCAACCTGAGTATTGGCGACAGCATCGCTTCGCTCCACGCCGTCATCGGCATACTGATGTCCTTGACCGCTCGACTGCGCCAACGCGCCGACGGTCAGGTTGTTGATGTGGCCCTGTACGAATCCATGTTCAACCTGCTCGAAGGCGTGATTCCCGAATACAGTGGCGCCGGCGTTGTGCGCCAGCCCGCAGGCACAACGGTAACCGGTATAGTGCCCACCAACACGTATCGCTGCGTTGACGGCAAGTTTGTTGTGATCGGCGGCAATGGCGATTCAATATTTAAACGCCTGATGAATGCCATTGATCGACCAGACTACGCGGAAGATCCCGAGATGGCTGACAATGCCGGACGGGTGATTCACGAACGAGCCATCGATAAAGCTATTGCCGACTGGTGCAGCGCCCGTGCATCCCGTGAAGTTATCGATGCGCTTGAAGCCGTGCGCGTGCCGGTAGGCCCCATCTACAACGTTGAAGACATGTTCAAGGATCCACATTTTCAGGCTCGCGGATTGTTCGAGCAGGTTGCTGTCGGTGACGAGCACGTTCACATTCCCGCCATTACCCCACGTCTATCCGACACGCCGGGTGAAACCCGCTGGCCCGGGCCAGCCTTGGGTGCGCACAGTAGCGAGGTAATGCGTGAGCTACTGGGCAAGACAGAGGGTGAAATCCGTGAGCTTCAGAATAGCGGCGTCTTGCGCTAGGCGTCAGGAACATTAACGGATTGTGAGTGTGGGCGCGGCATAACAGTACCATAATGGTGATCGTCTAGAGGCCACCGCTCGCAAAGGAACGCACAATGAAACTCAGCTGCTCCCTACCGCCCAGTGTCAATTTGATCGAGCAGGCACAGCTAGCCGAAACCCTCGGCTATAACCGCCTATGGGTTGGCGACTCACCCGCACTCTATTCCGACCCTTGGGTCGCCCTGTCTCAGGTCGCGGCCAATACCGCAACCATCGGCTTGGGGGTGGCGGTACTGGTGCCCTCCACCCGTCACGTCATGGTCAATGCCGCCGCCATTTGCGGTATCGAAGCACAGGCACCGGGTCGTTTGGCCGTCGCGGTCGGAACCGGATTTACAGCCCGACGGCTCTTTGGCCAGGGGCCGCTAAGCTGGGCCAGCACTGCGGACTATATCCGCCAACTCAAGGCGCTACTCAAGGGCGAAACCATTGTCTTCAATGGCGCCAAAACGCGATTGATGCACCCCGCAGGCATGTCCGCAGCTCTACCTCTGGCAACACCCATTCTCGTTGCCGCCAATGGCCCCAAAGGGCTCGATGTTGCGCGTGAACTGGGCGACGGTGTGATGAGCGTGCAAGCCCCCGTAGACGGCTTTGAGTGGAGCTCACTGCTACAGCCCGGCACGGTACTGGAACCCGACGAAAGCCTGGACAGCCCGCGGGTGTTTGAAGCCCTGGGGCCCGCCATTGCCACCTTTTACCACGGTGCCTATGAGGCAATGGGCGAAGGCGTGGATGGCTTTCCCAATGGCGCGGCCTGGCGAGCCATGATAGAGCAGTTCCCCGCCGACGAGCGTCATCTGCACCTGCACGAGGACCACTGCGTCGGCATCAACCCGCACGACCGCCCCCACCTGGACGTCGCCAATATGGCATCACTCACCCTCACCGGCACCGCAGACGCGCTGAAACAAAAGGCGGCAGAATTCGAGTCCGCCGGTGTTACCGAAATGCTGTATATGCCACTGGGACCGGATATCCGACGGGAGCTGGAAGCGATGGCAGCGGTATTCACCTAGCGCGCGTATTGCCTTT
>JBFKDP010000159.1:0-8901 GCA_041619575.1 Litorivivens sp. | reverse complement strand
TACCACGGGCCGGGGCAAGCTCATGGCCTGTGCTTTTCGGTCAGGCCGCCGGTGTTGCCGCCGCCTTCGCTGGTCAACATCTATAAGGAATTGCGCGCTGATCTGGCCATTGAGCCACCCGGTCACGGCTTTCTGGAAAGTTGGGCACAGCAGGGTGTACTCCTATTAAACAGCGTATTAACCGTGGAGCAGGGGCAGGCGGGCGCGCATCAGGGAAAGGGTTGGGAACGCTTTACCGATGCCGTGATCGATCTGCTGAACCGGGAGCGAGAGGGCCTCGTGTTTATGCTCTGGGGGGGCTATGCCCAGAAAAAAGGGCGGCTGCTTGATGGCGCAAAACACTGCGTATTGCGTGCGCCTCACCCATCGCCTTTATCCGCCCACCGAGGTTTCTTAGGTTGTGGGCATTTCTCCCAGGCTAACGCCTACTTGCAAGCGCAAGGGCTCACCCCGATTGAGTGGGCATTGCCGCCTCTGGACTGAGTTTATTCGTCTTTGATTGGGTAGGGCGGCGGTTCGATGCTGTGCAGGCTTGCGCCAGATCCGGTGTGTAAGCTGCTATCGGTCGCAGCATCACGGGCCAAAACAACCAAGGCTTTGCCGCTGGGAGACGCCGTGGCAACCACACCGACAGCTTGGGCTTTGTCGCTGGCAAAGATTTCATCGCCTTCCTGCACCGGCTTGCCGCTTGCCTGGGCGCGATACAATCGTCGTTTTGCAGTGCCCCGATAGTGCAAGCGAGCGACGACTTCCTGTCCTGTGTAACACCCCTTTTTAAAGTTGATGGCGCCAGTGGCATCGTAGTTCAGCATTTGCGGAATCAGGGATTCGACGGTGGCGGCGCAGACATCCGCCAGACCCGCTTCAATGGCCAGTTCGTCCCAATGGGTCGAGCTGGCAGCTTGTACGGTTTTCACTAGCTGTTGCCATTGATTGAGCGCCGTTTGTGCTTCCAGCCATAATTCGAAGCGCTTGCCCTCGGTATCGGTCTGCACCGCCAGCCCGGCAGGTGAGACAGTGGTCGCAAACTGTGTGGTAAGTCGTTCTTCAAATAGGCGCTCGACGACCTCTGCCGCGCCGTCGCCAGCCAAACCAATGCCAATATAGTCATCATCGGCCAGGCGTAATTCGACCTTAGAAAAAACTGCGTACTTGCTAAGTACCGTTTTGGTATTCTCAAGTATATCTCGCCGCATACGTAGCAACACTGTGTTCTCGGCCGGGCAGGCGGCGACAAAGCTACTGACCATGCGGCCTTTGGGGGTGCAATAGGCGCCAGGCTGGGCCTGTCTGACGCTGACTTTGCGAAAATCTGCGGTCGTCTGGCCTTGTAAAAAGGTGTGCGCGTCCGGCCCTTGTAGTTGCAGAAAGCCATAGTGGCGCAGCGGCGCGGCAATCAACTCACTTGTCGTTTCAGCGTCAAAATAGCAGTGCTCGCCGTCAAGGCGGGCACCGGAAAGGGCTTCCAGTTGAGTCCAGAATGTGGTCATAGTGTCCCGGTGATTGTATGGCTTGTGTCAGGATATCATGCGCTCGTCGATTGAGACGGCTATAATGCGCGGCAAATACTAGCGCGGTTGCAGTGAAAAGTAATGGTTTCAGATAACGAGTTCAAGCGGATTTACTGGGCGAGCAGGCGGGGCATGTTGGAACTCGACCTGATGTTGGTTCCCTTTATGGAAAACTGCTTCCGAACGCTCAGTGTAGAAAAACAGCAGCACTATATCGCATTGATGGAATGCGAAGACACTGAGATTTTTCAATGGTTGCTGGGCACGGAAGGCCCGGATTCTGAAGAATTGCTAGGGATAGTCAATGACATCAAGGCGTTTTCCCGCTCCCCTAAGACTTGAGCTCAGACCGTCACGCGGGTTTTGTGCGGGCATGTTAGTGATGCACTGTCTGGTCTTACTGAGTCTGGCACTGTCCGCATTGAGTACCGAGCTATTGGCCTTAAGCGCTTTGATACTCGGTTTCAGTGCCATTTACCACATTTACAGTCATGTCCGTCAGACGGGTCCCTATCCCTTGCGAGCACTGATTTATCGGCAGGGTTACTGGTTTGTGGAGGATGCGGCTGGTGAGCATTCGGCAGAGCTGCTTTCGAGTTGGGTGAGGCCTTTGGCTGTGGGGATGGAGCTGCGCGCCCGTTCTCGCCAGCACCTTTTAGTGCTGGCCGACAGTTGTGATTCGGACGATTTTCGTCGTTTACGTCAGATTTTGCGCTTTGCGCGTACCGTGCCCGGGGTCGAGAATGGTATCGACGGCCTCGGCTAGAGTGTCTGGATAATCCAGGGTGTAGTGCAGGCCCCGGCTTTCTTTTCGTAGCAGGGCAGAACGAATAATTAGTTCGGACACCATGGCTAGATTTCGTAGCTCGATGAGGTCATTGCTGACTTTGTAGTTGCTGTAGTATTCGCGGATTTCCTGTTGCAACAACTCTACCCGATGAAGAGCGCGCTGCAGCCGCTTGTTGGTACGCACAATTCCCACGTAGTCCCACATAAAACGTCGCAATTCGTCCCAATTGTGGGAGATAACGACGTCTTCGTCAGAATCGGTGACCTGAGACTCATCCCACTCCGGGATGCGGATATCCAGGTGGGGTTCGTGCAGTCGCTCGGCGATGGCTGCCGCTGCGGAACGACCGAAAACAATGCACTCCAGCAGTGAATTGCTGGCCATGCGGTTGGCGCCATGCAGGCCGGTAAACGACGATTCGCCAATGGCAAATAGGTTGGCGATATCTGTCTGACCGTTCAGATCGACCATGACGCCGCCGCAGGTATAGTGGGCTGCGGGCACTACCGGGATGGGCTCGCGGGTTATGTCGATACCCAGTTCCAGGCAACGTGCCTTAACCGTCGGGAAGTGGTGTAGCAGGAAGTCTGCCGATTTGTGGCTAATGTCCAGATAAACACAGTCGCTGCCCAAGCGCTTCATCTCGTGGTCGATAGCGCGGGCGACGACGTCGCGCGGTGCCAGTTCGCCACGCTCGTCATAGCGGTGCATAAAGCGCTCACCATTGGGGAGCAGCAGTTTACCGCCTTCGCCGCGTATGGCCTCTGTGATCAGGAAGGATTTGGCCTTGGGATGGTAAAGACAGGTGGGGTGGAATTGATTGAACTCCATGTTCGCAACCCGGCAGCCTGCCCGCCAAGCCATGGCAATGCCGTCACCTGAAGCGCCATCAGGATTGCTTGTATAGAGGTATGCCTTGCTTGCACCGCCCGAGGCCAGTACCACAAATTTTGCACGGAACAGGCGAACGTGACCGCTTTCGCGATCAAAGACATAGGCGCCGTGGCAGCGTCCCTGCCGAATGACAAGGTCGATGGCGACGTGGCCCTGAAAGACGTCAATGGAATCCGATTTCAGTGCCTGTGAGGTTAGCGCCTCCGATACTGCTCTACCGGTAGCGTCAGCCGCGTGGATGATGCGGCGGTGGCTGTGCCCGCCTTCGCGGGTTAGGTGGTAGCCTTCGCTGTCGGCGTAGCGGCTGAACTCCACACCCTGTGACACCAGCCATTCAATGCCGGCGCGACTATTGCCGACGGTGAAACGTACAGCATCGTCGTGGCAGAGCTGAGCTCCCGCTGCCAGCGTGTCAGTCACGTGGTCGTCTTCGGTATCCTGTTCATCCAGCACGGCGGCAATACCACCTTGTGCGTAGTAAGTGGAGCCCTGATTTAGTTCACCCTTGCAGATCACTGCAATGTGGGCGCGATCCGCGAGTTGCAGCGCTAGCGTCAAGCCGGCAGCACCGCTACCGATTACCAGTACATCATGAGTTTGAGAGGGATTCATTGATTGCCTTGCGTGAGCTGCGTGGATACCATTTGCGGCGGTCTGACTGCTGGCAGAGTATACTGTCATTGCTCTTTTCGGCCAATTCCAAATAGCGGCAACGAAAATTTAAAGAAAAGGGTGCTTGTGAGTGCTTTTTGCAGAACTAATGGGGTATCAAGTGGTCTATCTGGGTAATACACGATCTGGCAATCGGGAGCGGCGTGATTGTGGATCGTGCTGAACTAGGGGACAAGCAATTGGTCGAGCGCGTTCAACGCGGCGACCAGCGTGCCTATGATTTACTGGTAATCAAATACCAGCACAAGATTTTTGGGCTGATTTCGCGTTATGTCAAAGACCACGATGAAGTTCAGGATGTCGCCCAGGAAGCCTTCATCAAGGCCTACCGGGCACTGCCCAAGTTTCGTGGAGAAAGTGCCTTTTATACCTGGTTGTACCGAATCGCTATCAATACCGCCAAAAATTATCTGGTCAGCCGCAGCCGGCGACCCCCGAGCATCGATGTGGATGTGGCGGACGCAGAGTTCTATGAAGGCGCCAACGGTCTGCGGGATTCGGATAACCCCGAAAATGTATTGTTTGGCAATGAGTTAAAAGCGGTAGTGGATAGCGCCATTGCCGCCCTGCCGGAAGATTTGCGCACAGCCTTGACCTTGCGCGAGTTTGACGGCCTGAGTTATGAAGACATTGCAGATGTCATGGACTGCCCGGTTGGCACTGTGCGTTCGCGAATTTTTCGTGCGCGTGAGGCAGTTGATGAAAAAGTCAAAGCCCAGATGGGCGCAGCAGAGGTGGTGGCATGAGCAAGGACATTCGGGAATCCGTGTCGGCGTTGATGGATGGTGAAGCCAGTGAATTGGAGCTTCGTCGTTTACTACAAGCAGATAGCGAGGAAGTTAGCGTGACCTGGTCGCGATTCCACGCTCAACGCAGTGCCTTGCACGGCGAGCCCAAGTTTTCCGGGATGGATGTGAGTGGCGCGGTTCGAGCTGCTCTGGCGGGGGAGGAGCCTCTCCAGCGAGGGATGTCACTTGACTGGCGCAAACCTTTGGGGGGCTTTGCCATTGCCGCAAGTGTGGCGGCGCTGGTCGTATTTGGTCTCGGTGGCACCGGTCAGCAACAGGCTGAACAACTGGCCGCCAGTGGGTCTGGCCCAGAAACATCGGGTCGGGTTTACCTCAGTGCCCCTGCGGCGGTGACCACCGGCACGGTAAATGCCAGCACAGCCAGCGGTCAGGCGCCACGCTTCCAGAGTATTGCGGATGAACAGGCGCGGCAGCGCTTCGAGAGGCTGTTGCAGCAACACAGCGAGCGAGCGGCGGTTAGCAGCGGCCAGGGAATGGTGACTTATGTTCGTCTGGCAAGTCACGGAGCCAAATAAGTGTTGAAACAAGTACTCATCCGCACCCTGTCCCTCAGTATGCTGAGTCTGGCAGCGGGCGGTGTCTGGGCCGACGATGCATGGCGCTGGCTGGAGCGGATGTCTCATGCCCACAGAGAAATGAGCTATCAGGGCGTGGTGACCTACCAGATAGACGATCGCCTTAAATCGTACCAATTTACCCACCGCGTCGACGGTGGACGCGAGTTTGAATCACTGCAGCCGCTGGATTCTGATGCCGACGGTTTGGTCAGGCAGGGGCATCGCGTGGACTGTGTGCATCCCGCTGAGCGCTTATTGCGTAATCAAACTGCCGCTAACGGCACTGGCGATATGGCTCAGTATTACGAGCTGAGTCTGGGGGAGCCCGGGCGAGTAGCCGGCCGCGATGTGGTGACTCTGGATATTATGCCGCGCGATGCCTTCCGCCTTAGTCATCACATTGCCCTCGATGTGATGACGGCGATCCCTCTGAAAACGGAAACACGCGATCAGTCGGGGAAAGTGCTTGAGCGTTTTCAGTTTATGATGTTCGAGGTAGGTGCTGCGGAGGATGCGGCGGTGGCCGACAGTGCTCGCGAAATTCATCACGGTGAATTATTGCCGGCTGAGGCTGAAGCGCAATTGCTGGGCGAAATGGCTTGGCAGCCGGCCTGGATCCCCGATGGTTTTACTCTGGCGCAGTTCAAAGACCCTGGATCAGAGGCCTTGAGCTATACTGACGGCATCAGCATGTTTTCTGTATTTATGGAGTCCGGAGGCGGCCCGGCGGTGTCACCTTCAGCATCGTCCATGCGCAGTGGGGCCACCGTTTCCTATAGTTATCCCATACCTGACAGCAACCTGGTGACCACAGTTATCGGTGAAGTCCCCTTGCTGACGGCAGAACAGGTTGCAAAATCTGTGGCGGTTAAACGCTGATGGAAGAAAGTGGGCGCGTGGTCGCGGTTGAAGACGAGGCGCTATGGGTGGAAACCATCCGTCAGTCTACGTGTGGCACTTGTTCGGCTCAAAAAGGCTGTGGTCAGGGTCTTATGAACAAAATGGGTGACGGCAAACGCAATCATATTCGGGTTTTGCTTGATGGAGCTGAGTCATCGCGTTACCAAATTGGTGAACAGGTTACCTTTACCGTCCATGATAACGCCTTGCTTAAAGCTGCAGCGCTGGTGTATCTCCTGCCACTGATTAGCATGTTGGCCGGGATGGCGATTGCGGCAGAGCTATGGGGCTCTCAGGGGCTCGCCGCCATTGGCGCTTTGTCTGGTCTGGCTGCTGGTTTTGCTATTGTCCGACTGTACGCGGCGATGAACGCTTCTAACCCCCGGCTGCAACCTCGCCTTGTGAGAGGGGCGGAGAAAACGACAGCCATCCCGCTTCGACTCAGTTGACGACACGGCTTCCATAGCCGGATTAGGGTCTAATGCGCTACAATCGCCGGCTTTGAGCGCCTCGGCGCATCCTTTAGCCAATACTTTCCTGGGGATTGTGTGAGCAGTCTGAAACATATCCGAAATTTTTCCATTATTGCCCATATCGATCATGGCAAATCTACGCTGGCCGACCGTTTTATTCAGGTTTGCGGAGGGCTGACCGAGCGGGAGATGGCTGAGCAGGTACTTGACTCGATGGATATCGAGCGTGAACGCGGCATCACCATCAAAGCGCAGAGTGTCACGCTGAACTACACCGCCCGTGACGGCCAGGTTTACGAGCTGAACTTTATCGACACTCCCGGTCATGTTGACTTTTCCTATGAAGTCTCACGCTCATTGTCTGCCTGCGAGGGCGCATTGCTGGTGGTTGATGCCGCTCAGGGCGTTGAAGCGCAATCCGTGGCGAACTGCTACACCGCGATTGAGCAAGGGCTGGAGGTGCTGCCGGTCCTTAACAAAATGGATCTTCCGCAGGCCGACCCTGAGCGGGTGAAGCATGAAATCGAAGAAATTATCGGTATCGATGCCAGTGCAGCAATTCCCTGCAGTGCCAAGTCCGGTTTGGGTATTGACGATATTCTCGAACAGATCATTGAAAAGGTGCCTCCTCCCCAGGGCGATATTGACGACGATTTGCAAGCGCTGATTATTGACTCCTGGTTCGACAATTATCTCGGGGTCGTGTCGCTGGTGCGAGTTATGAATGGCACCCTGAAAAAGGGTGACAAAGTCGTTGCCAAGACCAGTGGCAAAGCTCACGGCATCGATGCGATTGGAATCTTTACTCCCAAGCTGACCCCCACCGGTATATTGCGGGCAGGCGAAGTGGGCTACGTGGTTGCCGGGATCAAAGACATTCACGGCGCGCCCGTGGGCGACACCTTTACCCACGCTTCAACCCCGGATGTGCCTGGACTGCCCGGGTTTAAGCGGGTCAAGCCGCAGGTCTACGCCGGCATGTTTACCGTCTCGACGGACGACTATGAAGATTTTCGCGAGGCCCTGGCAAAACTGACGCTCAATGACGCTTCGCTGTTCTACGAACCGGAAACGTCCGATGCTCTGGGCTTTGGTTTTCGCTGTGGCTTCCTCGGCACTCTGCATATGGAAATCATTCAGGAGAGGCTTGAGCGGGAATACGACCTTGACCTCATCACCACGGCACCAACAGTCATCTATGAGGTGAAAACCAAGCGCGGTGAAGTGATGCAGGTGGACAACCCCTCAGCCTTGCCCGACCCCGGTGAACTCGAAGAGATGCGCGAACCGATTGCCCGCGCCAATATTTTGGTTCCTCAGGAGTTTCTGGGCAACGTCATCAGTCTCTGCGTCGAAAAACGCGGTGTTCAAAAAGATATGCAGTTTTTGGGGCAACAGGTCTCTTTGACCTACGAGCTACCCATGAGTGAGGTGGTACTCGACCTGTTTGATCGCCTGAAGTCCGTCAGCCGTGGTTTTGCATCGCTGGATTACAGTTTTGAGCGCTTCGAGGCGGCTGATTTGGTGAAACTTGATGTGTTGATCAACGGGGAGCGTGTCGATGCTCTGGCTATGATTGTACACAAGGATTTCGCGGCAAACCGAGGGCGCTTGCTGGTTGAAAAGATGAAAGAGCTGATACCCAGACAGATGTTTGACGTTGCCATTCAAGCTGCCATCGGTGGCCATGTAATAGCGCGTCAGACAGTAAAAGCGCTGCGAAAAAATGTAACTGCGAAATGCTACGGCGGTGATGTCAGTCGCAAGCGCAAATTGCTTGAGAAACAGAAAGCCGGTAAAAAACGTATGAAGATGGTTGGCAAGGTTGAAATACCTCAAAGCGCGTTTTTAGCCGTACTGAAAGTCGATAGTTAGAAGAACAGTCAAAACCGGGACGGAAAATGGTTAACAATTTATTACTGCTTATTAGCGCTTTGACCTTGCTGGTCTGGACTGTGCAGGAAGTGCGGGGGCGCCGACAGCTACACGACGCACTGTCCTGGTGTGCAGATCACAAGAAGGAAAATACGGCTGATTCGCTGACGACTCAGGTGATTCCCGGTTGGTGGAATAGTTCGACGCTTGTGCTCAATATACTTTGGATGGCCTGGTTCGCCAGCGTAGTACTCATCAAGGATGGAGACTTTGCGCTGGTGCTGGTGGTACTGACCGGACTGGCAGGCCTAATTGCTGCGTTAGATAAATTCTGGTTTGAACGCCGCCGAACTTTTCTGGTGACTGAGGGCAATATTGCAGTCTACCTGAAGTACACCATCAAGGCTGACCACGAGAGCC
>JBFKDP010000158.1:0-8985 GCA_041619575.1 Litorivivens sp. | reverse complement strand
TCACCCTCTGTGCCAAGTGCCCAGCTGCGCATGTGGTCAATGGCTGCATTGGCTGCGGATGCCGCTGAAGACGCGCCACGTGCTTTGATGATGGCCGCACCCCGTTGCTGAACAGTGGGAATAAAGTCGTTCTCGTACCAAGCCCGGTCAACCAGTTCGATGGCAGCGGTGCCACTGACCTTGGCATTGAAAAGATCAGGGTACTGGGTGGCAGAGTGATTGCCCCAGATCGTCATGTTGGTGACGTCGTTAACCGTCTTGCCAGTTTTCTGTGCGATTTGCGTCATGGCGCGGTTGTGGTCAAGACGCGTCATAGCTGTGAAGTTTCGCGGGTTGATATCCGGCGCATTGCGCTGGGTGATCAGTGCGTTGGTATTGGCGGGGTTACCCACGACCAGAACCTTGATGTCTTTGCTGGCGTTGTCGTTGATTGCCTTGCCCTGTACCGAGAAAATGGCGGCGTTGGCTTCCAGCAGGTCTTTGCGTTCCATGCCGGGGCCGCGCGGGCGGGCGCCAACCAGCAGGGCATAGTCACTGTCTTTAAACGCTACGTTGGGGTCATCGGTGCAGATAACGTCGCTCAGCAGCGGAAATGCACAGTCGTCCAGCTCCATTTTAACGCCTTGGAGTGCGTCCATGGCAGGTGTGATATCCAGCAGTTGCAGGATGATTGGCTGGTCTTCGCCCAGCATGGAGCCTGAGGCAATGCGAAACAGCAGAGCATAACCAATTTGACCGGCGGCACCGGTTACCGTGACACGAACGGGTTGTTTCATGAGTAGCGCTTCCTGTAAGTCGTAGAGTTCGGGTTTTGAGCGGGCCACCTGCAGGCAACGGATCACGTTAACCTGAGCCACCCTGGCCGGGATTTGGCCGCGCCGCCGCAGTGCGAGGGCGCCTGGAGCGGTGCATATGATAGACATCTGGGCACAAAATTGCCATATCGAGGCCGCGCTGCTCAAGCAAACCACATTTCGCGCAGGGGGGAGTCGCTGCTACAATCACGCGCTTTGTCATCGCGGAAGCTATAGTCCATGCGTTTGTTACACTCCCGTCGTCTATTCCTGCTCCTCTCCGTAGCCCTGCTATTTTTCGTTATTCAGGTGGTCTTTCGAGCGATTTTTCACTTCGGCTTTTCTGATCTTGCCCAAAATGACGCGGCTACATTGCCTGTGCTACTCAAGGCTTGGTCGATCGGTCTTCGCTTCGATGCCCGCCTGGCGATTTTGCTCACGATGCCACTGTTGGTGCTGATGCTGCCGCGTCTGCATTTGCTTGAAAAGGCTTGGGGAAAGCGGGTATGCGTCGGATATGTGTTGCTTGTATCGCTGGCCCTGAGTCTCTTCTGTGTGTTTGACCTGGGGCACTACGCCTACCTCGGTATCCGCATGGACTCAACCGTGGTTCGTTTCTTTGATGACATTGCGATCTCAACCACGATGGTCTGGGAGAGCTATCCAGTTATATGGATATCTTTGGGGGTCGCGGTAATTTGCGTGCTGACTTACCGCATTCTGGCACCTCTGGTCGAGCGCATATTTGCACGGGAAGGTCTGCCACTGGGCAAGTGGGCCGTCACTTGGCGCTGCTTTGTCGTCTTTATGGTTGCGTTCTGGCTGGCGATCGGGCGACTGTCGGATGTCCCTTTGCGTTGGAACAATGCGTTTTTTGCAGGTGATGCGGCAATTGGCGCGCTGGGGTTGAACCCGGTGTTGTACTTCTGGGAAACGATGGATTTCAGTGAGGCCGATTACGATGAGGCACTGGTCGCTGAATACTATGAAGACGTGGCCGACTACCTTGGCCTGAGCGACGACGCGCGCGGTGACCTGAATTTCCGGCGCAGTTACCCTGCGGATCCAGAGGCTCCATTAGCAGGTTTCGAGCGGCCACCGAATATTGTCGTTGTCATGCTGGAGTCTCTTGGTGCGAGTCGTGTCAGCGCTTACGGCAATCCGTTGAAAACAACCCCGACACTGGACCACGTTGCCGAACACGGTTGGTTTTTTGAGCATTTCTATGTGCCTGTGTCGGGAACCGCCAAAACAGTGTGGGCCAGCATTACCGGTACTCCGGACGTCTCACGCGTGAAAACGGCAACCCGCAACCCCCTGATTGCAGAGCAGCATACGGTTGTTAACGCTTTCACCGAGCACGAGAAGTATTACTTTCTTGGTGGCAGCGCAGGCTGGGCAAATATGCGAGCACTGATTAAGGCCAGCATCGACAAGCTCCACCTCTACGAGGAGGGCTCCTACGATGCCCCGCGCGTCGATGTGTGGGGTATCTCCGATCTGGACTTGTTCAGAGCTGCAGACAGGGTTCTGAGGGAAGTACCTAAAGATAAGCCATTCCTGGCTTATGTTCAGACAGCAGCCAATCATCGGCCCTTTACGATTCCCGAGGATCGTGGTGATTTCATCGAAGACCACCCTGATGACCAAACTTTGTATCAGGCTGGATTCAAGAACCCGGCCCAATACAATGCGGTACGTTTTCTCGACTATAACCTTGGCCAGTTTTTTGAAATGGCCAAGGCTGGCGGCTATTTCGAGAATACGGTTTTTGTGTTCTATGGCGATCACAACAACCGCATTACGATCACCCCGCATATGGCATCTTTTTATGAAAAACTGGATCTAGACGGTCTGCATGTGCCGCACATGATCTATGCGCCGGCCTTGCTTAAACCGCGAGTGATTGAGGATGCGGTCAGTCTGGTGGATGTGTTGCCAAGTTTGGCCGGGCTGTTTGGTGTGTCCTACGAATACGGCACACTTGGGCGTGATTTCCGCAAACATCCCGACGGTGAAGAGCGCTATGTGTTTACCCAAACAGCAGATAAGCGGGACCCGGTGATTGGCGTGATCAGCAAAGACTGGATGCTGCGCATGCAGTCCGATGGCCGGAATCCGAAATTACACAAGCTCTACAGTGATGATCCGACAGCGGATCACAGCGCCGAGCATCCTGACAAGGCTGAAAAATTGACGCGACTCGCGCGCGGTCTCTATGAAAGTTCGCACTACCTGCACTATGACAATGTGCGCGCCAGCGAGCAAGGTTCCCAGCGGGCGGCGGCGGAATGAGTAGTGCTGATGTCTTCGTACTTGGGCTGTATTTGCTTGGCATTCTCGCCCTGGGAGTATTCTTTTCACGCAAAACCGAAAATACTGATGACTATTTTGTCGGAGGAAGAAATTACAAGGGCTGGGTGATTGGGCTCAGTCTGGTCGGGACTTCGATTAGCTCGGTCACCTTTCTTGCTTACCCGGCTGACGCCTATAAAACAGCCTGGCTGCGATACCTGCCTAATCTGATGCTGCCAGTGGCGATTTTTTTTGCGGCCAAGTATTTTCTGCCTTTTTTTCGACGAGAGAATACGGTAACTGCCTATGAATTCTTGGAGCGCCGCTACGGTCCCTCGGTCAGGATCTACGGTGCTATCTCTTTTATTGTCGCGCAATTGGTGCGCGTCAGTACCATCCTCTATCTGATCTCGCTGCTCCTGTTTGAAATCAGCGGTCTAGACCCTGTCTGGTGCATCGTGCTGGCGGGCATCTTTGTATCGTTCTATACCGTCGTTGGTGGCATTGAGGCGGTGATCTGGACAGATGTTCTACAAACCTTGGTTTTACTGTTCGGTGGAATTGCCTGCCTGTGGGTGATTGTATCCATGCTGCCCGGGGGACTGGGCCAGATCGTTGAAACTGCGGGCGCTCACGGCAAGCTGGGTTTTTCGGAATGGCGTGAGGGCCAGCTTGAACCCATTTCCTGGGATCTCAGTCTGCTCGGCAAAACGGGCACCATGATGTTGATTCTCGGCCTTGTGAACTGGTTGACCGAATATAGCAGCAACCAGAATACGGTGCAGCGCTACTGCGCAGCGAGCTCTGCTGATGAAGCACGGCGGGGTATGTGGGTGTGCGCTCTGAGCAGCCTACCCATTTGGGCTTTCTACATGTTTTTGGGTACGGCCCTTTACGTATTTTACCTGCAGTATCCTGCGCAGGAAGCACTGGAAATGCTGGACGGCACGCGCAAAGCCGAGCAGATCCTACCGTTTTTTGTCCTGAGTCAATTGCCGGATGGTCTGGTGGGGCTGGTGCTGGCTGCCGCACTGGCCGCGGCTATGTCCTCGCTGGATTCGAGTATTAATTCGATTTCGGCCGTGTCGGTGGTTGATATCTATCGTCGGCACCTCAATCCAGCAGCGAGTGATAGACACTATCTGCTGGTTGCCCGGGCGGTTGCAGTGGCAGTGAGTTCGCTAATGATATTGGGTGCAGTCGCGTTCTATTACGCCGACACCAAAACGCTGCAGGATGCAGTCACCATTCTGGTGGCCTTGCTGGGTGGTGGCTTGCTAAGCTTGTACTTATTTGGCTTTTTTTGCCGCAGCGGTAGCGCCAAGCATGCCTGGTTCGGTATAGCTGGCACCATGCTGTTCACCCTCTGGGTGATCCTCGCCAGCAACAACTGGTTCTTTTCGGCGGACAGTCTTCCCTTTGATCTGTACTACACGGCCATCATTGGCAACCTGATCATGCTGGTGATTCTCATTGCCGGCAGCCGGTTTTTTACGCGCTTTCAACAACGATGAGCTGAGGTAGTAGAGTGAGAAGATGGCGACACAGGGGTCGAGCAGGTAATCCCAGAGATTATCAGATTCGAGCAGGCCGACGCGATAGGCAATCAGGTCAATGCTGATGATTGCCACTAGAAGGAAGTAGTTTCGCGACCAGGCCAGCAGCCCAGCGAGGAGTAGGATGACGCTGAAGGCGGTGGCATCGTAGCCAAAGCGATAGGGGTCGTGCAGAGTAAAGCCCAGACTCATGGGGTAAAACCACAGTGAAAGTGGCGCCAGAATTGCCGTCAGACACAGCAGTTCTCGGCGTGGCAACTGACTGGTTGTGAGGCGGGTGAATGCAAGAACACCCAGCAGCATAGTGGTTGTTGTCGAAAATTCGCCAAACACCGCTCGCAGATAATAAATAACGGGCGTTTCGGCCACGGGGATGCACAGGAATAGAAGCGCAAGTCCGAAAATGGAAAGCAGTCTGGGCGCTAGTGATGGCCGTCGCGCAACCACTAGGCTGATGATCATTGCCCAGTTTACGGCTGATAAGACCAATCCGACGTTTAAATCCATTGGCTCAACCATTCCTGAGAAAAGGCCCGGTGTTTGATATACGCTTTGTTCCAGGTGTAAACAAGGTGGATAGTGCCGTCCGAGCTCTTGATGAGGTAAGGGTAATCGTAGCGATAGCGGCAGCCGCCGTCAGTACACAGAGCGTCAGTCGCTGAGTCGATAAAGCGCTGCTGTTGCTCTGTGCTCAATCCTTCCGCCGCCATGGATTCTGTCAGTGAGCTGATAAATACTTCGCGGGGCACCCGTCGGGGTGTCGTGCCGTTGTTGCTGTGGTCTTCGACGCGCAGAATGGGCAGCCAGCTAGCACCCTTGTCCGAGGAGACCAGCAGGGTCAGGCGATTGCGCTCTTCAGTCGTGTCATTCGCTACACTCAAAATCCTTCCGCAATCGAGGACCACGCCGGCCAGAGCCGAGTTGGGGTTGACAAAACCGGTATTGGTGGCGTCGCTCCAATCGTGTCCGCCGCTTTCACTTGTGGTCATCACCGCGTGAAAGGGCGCTTCGTCGCCAGTGTCGCGCAAAAGCGCGATGGCTTCGTGCTGGGTGTAGGGCAACAGAACGGGCTGAATTGCTTCGCGGCCCTCGGTCAGGCGTGTTTTTGACAGTACTTCTCCCTGGCTAGATATTCGCAGCAATTCGCCAAATTTGCCTGCCATTTCGTGGTAGACCGGCAGTGCGATACTGCCGTCGTCATAGAGATGTGGGGTACCTTTTACGAGGGTGCTGAGATTGAAAAAGGGCGAGGTAATCAAGCGTTCTGTCGAATGCCAGCTGCGGCCATTGTCATCGGATAGCGCCATATTCAGCTGGCTTGTCGCCCAGCCACCGATAGATACTGACACGTAAAAGAGTGCGAGCTGATCGTTTTTGAGGCGAGTTACAACCGGATTGCCCAGTTTTTTGATATAGCGCCCCAGTGCCTCTTGAGTGCTTTCACGGGTGACTAGGGCTTCAGCAGTCGTCCAGGCCTGAGAGTCGGGCAGATAATAGGCACCGAAAATGGCGACGTCTTTGGCACCTTCACGACTGCCGCCAAACCAGGTGGCAAACAGGCGGCCGTCCGCCAATTCGGTTACAGAAGCCGAATGCACCATGCCAGTTCCATTGCGACGCGACACAATATGGGGCCTGCCACTCGAGCTGGGGTCGTAATTGGCCTCTCGTTCGGGTAAAGCCAAAACTGTCTCGCTGCGATTCTCGGGCAGTGAGGAGTTTGCAAAAGCCGGGTTGACGGGGAGTGGCTCGGTAACAAATACAGCGCCAGCCGCTGCAATAAGTAACAGCAGCCATAGATAACGTAAATGGCTCATAGGGTGTAGGCGGACACTAGCTTGGGGTTAACGACAATTTCGGACAATTATTGTACAGGGCGATTGTATCTGAGGCCGAGCTCGCTGTTAAGTCTTGTGTTGGCACAGACGGGCCCTCGCAGGGGTGACAATGTTCCGGGTGGCGCGATAGTACTGGGCATTGGCAGTCCCAAATCGTTACAATACGCGATTGATTCAGGCTTGACTAATCCGTAATTTCCACAGGGGCGCCGCGCAGACGTGACTGAATTCTCGAAAAAGCAAAAAACCGAAGGAAACAAGTTGCAGAAGCGGCTGCGCCGCCACGTGGGCAAGGCCATCGAAGATTACAACATGATTGAAGAGGGCGACCGCGTTATGGTCTGCCTGTCGGGGGGCAAGGACTCCTATGCGATGCTGGATATTCTGATGAACCTCCAAAAAAGCGCCCCGGTCAATTTTGACCTCGTTGCCGTGAACCTGGATCAGAAACAGCCCGGTTTTCCTGAGGAAGTCCTGCCCGCCTATCTAGAGAAGCTGGATATTGAGTATCATATTCTCGAAAAAGATACCTACAGCATCGTTAAATCCGTTGTGCCAGAGGGGAAAACCACCTGTGGGCTCTGTTCACGACTGCGCCGAGGCTCGCTCTACGGTTTTGCCACCGAGATTGGAGCCACGAAAATTGCGCTGGGACACCATCGCGATGACATTATGGAAACGCTGTTCCTGAATATGTTTTTTGGCGGCAAGCTCAAGGCCATGCCGCCGAAGCTGCTGAGCGACGACAAACAGAATATCGTGATTCGGCCACTGGCCTACTGTAAGGAGTCCGATCTGGAGGCATACGCGCAATTAAAAGCCTTTCCGATCATCCCCTGCAACCTGTGTGGTTCCCAAGAAAACCTGCAGCGTCAAGCAATCAAGCAGATGCTCAGAGACTGGGAAAAGCAATATCCAGGCAGGTTGGACTCCATCTTTACCGCCATCGGCAATGTTTCACCGTCCCAGTTAGCTGATGGCGAGTTGTTCGATTTTCGCAATCTGACTATCCAGCGCCCCGATTTGACGAAGATCAAGGCCGTCAATATTGGCTAGCAGAGCTGGTTTCTCGCGCGGCAGAGGGCTATGCTTGGGTATCGTACTTTATTAACAAAGCCATGTAGTTGCCGGTTTCACAAGGTTTTTCGAATGCCAGAACTGGGACATCGACGCGCGCAGCCGCTCAAGAGTGCATATTGGGTCCTGATACTCTTCTTGGGGCTGAGCGGCGCTGTGTGGTCACAATCGCAGCCTGTGTCTGAGTCGGACCCCATACGCGAGCGTGAATTGTCTCGGAATCGGCTGCTGTCTGTACTCGACTCTGTATTTGGCCACTCTGGTTATCGCGCCGACATCACCTTCGACGAAGCGGGGGCCAAAGTGTTACTCGTTGTTGATCGCCGATTTCGCGGCGAATATGGCGAAACCGAATTGCAAAAGCTGGTGTCAGCCGCTTTGGAAGATGAGTTGACGGCTCCCGGGGCCTTTGTACTAACGTCCTTACCCATATCTGAAAACCAGTCCATACAGTCGCCTGCTCGTGACGGCTCACTTATACCCTTTGTGTTGGGAGGCTTGTTTTTATTTTGTCTCGGTGCGCTGCTTACCTGGTTGTTCTCCTCCCGCAAAGCTGGGCGGAATCGCTACCGCGATCAGTTGGATGCCGATCTGGATAATTTTCGCAAACTGGCTGTAGATGATGCAGCACGAGTTGCTCAGGTCTTGCGCATGTGGATGCGACCTGCGGCGGCGGCCTCTGCCGAAAGCGGCGGTATGACCCAGCGCGAGCTGGCAGCGGTGCTCCTGCTTAGTTTACCTAAAGACAGCGCGGCCTTGGTGATTCAGCATTTTCTTCCCAAGGAAGTGCAAATACTTGGTGATATCATGGTACGGATCGCCAGGGTCAGGCGCACAGTTCTGCGGTACGCCGTCAGTCAGTTTTTTAATGATGTTCAAGAGGCTACCGGATTCGGTGTTCGCTCTGAATGGGATATGCATGGCTTGTTTGAAACCGCGCTGGGTGAAAAACGGTCGCGTCAGATTTCCGGGTTTTCGGACCTGCAGAGCAGCGCTCCCTTGTTGGAAAACTTACGCTGGCTGGATGTTGATGCAACGGCAGACCTGATTCGCAAGGAGCATCCACAACTGCAGGCCATTGTGATTGCTGCACTGGAAGTGGATAAGGCGACGCAGGTGCTGGAGTGTTTGCCGGAAAGTGCCCGCGCGGACGTGCTGATGCGTGTCGCTGAGCTGGATAAGCTGCAACCCGCAGCTGTTGAAGCCGTCAGCAGTCTGATTGAGAAAAAGCTGGGGGCACCATCTCGGGCGAGTTATACAGGGCGACCGGGACAGCGACAGGCGGCCTCTATCCTTAAATCCGTATCGGCACAGTGGGCAGAATCCCTGATGCAGGATACGAACCCCAGATCGTGTTGGTACTCGCACCCTCAGCAGCCAAAGCTCTCGGCGCCATTGACGCCCGCTTCCACGTAAAAATCAATT
>JBFKDP010000157.1:0-9013 GCA_041619575.1 Litorivivens sp. | reverse complement strand
CCAGAGTTCACGACGACACCGGCCATTGCCACCATGCCAAGAATGGAAAAAATAATCACATCCAGCCCGAGGAAATAGTGGCCGGCCAGCGAGCCGATCAGTCCGAAGGGAATCACGCTCATGATGACAAAGGGTTGCAGGTAGGATTTTAAGGGGATGGCCAGAAGACTGTACATGACGAACAGGGCGATAACGGTATTGCGCAACAAACCCTGGAGTGATGATGCGCGCTCTTCCGCTTCGCCGGCCAGCGCGAACTGCAGATTAGGGTAACTTTTCAGCAAGAGAGGGATGATTTCGCGGTTAACGTGCCCGAGTACTTCCTCCGGCGTTGTCACCGTGCGGTCGACATCAGCCTGTACTGATACTATGCGCATGCCGTCCACCCGCTGAATAGTTGAATAGCCACGGCCGGTTTTGATTTCAGCCACGCTATTGAAGGGCACTTCGGCACCGGACTCTGTTCGAATTACCATATTTTCGACATCACCCAGTGAGCGACGTTCATCGGCAGGAAAGCGCACCATCACGCGTACGTCGTCGGGCCCGCGTTGTATACGCTGTACTTCACGCCCGTAAAAGGCTTCGCGGACCTGATTCGCTAGTGCCTGCGTAGTGAGCCCCAGTGTGCGAGCTTCCGGTTTCAGCGAGAGTTGCATTTCCAGCTTACCGGCGCGGAACGTGTCGGCGATATCAAATACGCCGGGCAGCTGAGTCAATGCTTCTTTGAGGAATGCGGCACCTTCGCGCAGTTCATCGGTGTTTTTGCCCCGTAGCTGTATGTCGAGCGCCTTGCCAATGGAGAAGGCCGTAGCCGTAAAGGAGAGTTCTACCGAGCCTGGTATGGCGCCAGTCAGCTCTCGCCAGCGGGCAACAATGGCGTGGGGGTCGAGTTGATATTGGTCTGGGTTGAGAATTTCGATGGCCAGCTCGGCAAAATGCGATTCGACCTGACTGGAGCCGCCGAGCGAACCCTTGACCAGCGGAGATCCAATGGATGAAATGACATGCTTGATTCGGCTCGGTTCACCGGGCGACAGGTTTTGATCGAGTTCAGCCTGAAGAGTGCGGGCCGCCTTTTCGATCTGCTCGATCTTTTCTTCCATGGTTGTGATATTTGTGCCCGCGGGCATTGTCAGAGAGGCGTAAAGACGCTCACCGACGATGTTGGGGAAGTACTGAAAAACCAGGCGGCCACTCGCGACTAGGCTGAACACTATCATCAAGCTGGCGAGGCCGATGGCCACCACCAAATAGCGCCAGCGCAGAGTCAGTTCAAGAAAAGGCCGATATACAGAGGATGCAAAAGTCTGGAGCTGGCGAGGCAGCCAGGATTCCTGCTGGCCCCGACCACTGGTCAGAATGCGGTGAGAGAGATGGACAGGCAGAATGAGTTGGGATTCCACAATACTGAAAAACAGTGCCGCTATGACGACCATACCAATGACGGCAAACCATTCGCCCATTGATGCGGGAATAAAAATAAAGGGTACGAAGGCGACCATACTGGTAAGAACACCGAATATAACCGGTGTGGATACCTCCTGCGTCCCGGCAATTGCTGCTTCTTTCGGACCAAGCCCCTTGCGCTGGTGAGCGTAGATTCTTTCAGCCACAACGACTGCATCGTCAACCAGAATCCCGAGCACAAGAATGAAAGCGATGATCGACATTGTTGAAATGGCAATGTTGGCAATCGGGAAAAATATCAGGCAGCCGGCCAGTGCAACAGGGATACCGATAGTGACCCAGAATGCGAGGTTTGGCTTTAAAAAGAGTGAGAGAATCAAGGCGACCAACAGCAGGCCGGATCCGGCGTTGGTGCGTAGCAATTGCAAGCGGTCTACCAAATCCTGAGATTCGTCCTTCCAGAGCGTGAGTTCAATGCCCTCGGGTAAATCGGCTTCAGCCTGACGAAGATAGTCTTTGACGCGCTCGGCGAGATTGATGACGTCTTCCTTGCCGATTCGCTTGACTTGAATCATGACCGCCGGCTTTCCGTCAAAACGTACCTTGATGTCCGTGTCTTCAAAGCCATCGACCACATTGGCAATCGCGCCCAGGGTGACGACGCTGCCATCGTCGCGGGTCAGCACCACGATGTTTTCAAAATCCCGGCTGGAATAGGCCTGGGCTTTGGTGCGCAGGAGCACTTCGCCGCCGCGTGTCTTGACGGAACCGCCGGGTAAATCCAGTGAGCTGCTGCGAATGGCCTGTGCAACACGATCCAATGTGAGCCCGTAGCGTCGCAGTGTATGCTCGGAGACTTCGATGGAAATTTCGTAGGGGCGTACGTAATTTACATCTACTTGCGAAACACCGGGCAAGTCGACGATATCCTCGCGCATCTGGTAGGCGAGTTCTTTCATGCTGCGTTCGTCGGCATTTCCCGCGACGATGATGTGTAAGACATGGGCAAGCATGTCTTCTTCTTTAATCTGGGGTTCTTCTGCGTCGTCAGGAAAGGAGTCGATGCCGTCGATGCGACTTTTTATGTCGTCAACCACTTTGCCCTTGTCGACGCCAATTTCGAGTTCAACGCGTGTCAGGCAGGCGCCCTCACGTGCGGTTGTCAAAATTTTCTTGATATTGGGTGTGCCTTCAATGGCTTCTTCTACCCGAATACAAACGGACTCCTCAATTTCTGCTGGCGATGCGCCGAGGTAGGGGACAGTAACACTGACGATATCCGTACTGAGGTTGGGAAATTCCTCGCGGTATGTCGAAAACAGCGTGAAAACGCCGGTAATCAGCAGTACCCACATCAATAGGTTGGCGGCGACTGGGTTATGGACAAACCAGCGAATCAGACCAGGCATATCAGTCTCCGCTAACCAGACTGGTGTCAACCCGCATACCGTCGACGGCAATGGTTAGTGCCGATACGCAGACCTTTTCACCAGCGGCGATGCCGCCTTGTACGAGCACTTCGTTGCCTTGAATGCGAAGGATGTCAACGGTGCGAAAGCGAATGCGCGAGTCTTGATCAACCACCAGTACCTGCTGGTTGTCGCGCAGGGCTCCGCGCGGCAGGGTGACTATGTCGGGGAATTCCCGGCCTTGAATGCTGGCTTTGACGAACATGCCCACCAGCAGTGGCGCCTTGCCGATGGTCACTTCATTCGCAACAGTGACTACCCCGTAAACCAGACGGGTCGCTGCATCTATTTCACCTTCGGTGCGCTGCAGCTCACCCTCCCAGTTAAACTCGCGTTCTCCCACTTTGCCGGTAATCGTTACGGGGAGCGTCTGGTCTTGCTCTAGAACGCCTTGGGTACCCGGGGGTATATCCAGATAATAGAATTGCTCGATGCCAATCGGTAAGTGAACTTCGTAAAAGTCAGTGGCATAGAGCGTCGCAATATTTTCGCCGCGGCTTAGATACTGCCCAATATCCACGGCTTCGCGGCGTACCCGGCCTGCGAAGGGGGCGTGCATTATCGTGCGTGCAAGATTGGTTTTGGCCTGCTCCAGCTGAATTTTCGATTCGTTAAGCGTGGCTTCGGCCAGTTTAAAACTTCGGCGTGCCTGATCCATCTGGGTTTCGCTGGCGAGTTTCCTGTCTCGCAAGGACTCAATGCGATGCAGTTCTCTGCGGGCATGATCGTACTCAATTTCAGCGCGTGCCAGGGAGGTTTTACTGGAGGCCAGTGCGGTGCGGTAGTCCGTGGCATCGATTTCGAGCAGTTTCTCGCCTTTGTCAAAAATGCCCCCGTTGACCAGTTGCTCCGAAATCCACACAACCCGGCCGGCAACCTCAGGCTTCAGCGCCGTCTCGCTGCGAGGTCTTACCGTGCCCTGTGATTCGACCCGTAAACGCGTGGTTTTCGGATCGGCAACGATGATTTCAATTGTGGGATAGTGAGCTATCACGTCCTTGCGGATTATTTCCGGGGGATGGCTGATCACATACTGAAAAACGGCGTAGCCCAGCACCAGTACCAGGATGGGTAAAATCGTTTTCAACAAGCGGTGGGGATTTTTTTGAGTTTCTGACATTTGAGCGGTGGCTGACTATGGGGGTCGCGTCAACCGAAGGGGGCAGAAATGCAGCGCGCGGTGGGCGACGGGTTAGATGAAGCCCAACTATACGGAACTACCAGCCTATTGGCCATTACCTTACTGTAAGGCATGATAGCGGAAGAGCCGAGATTCGAACCACTGTCCCTGACCGTGGGACTTATAAGAATAGGGGAGTAAACCATGGAAAAAGCCATCTTTATGCCGATGATCGCAATGATTGTTGTGACAATCGTTGTCTGGTTTTACATGTATGCCAAACGTTTGGCATACCTAACCAGGCAGAATATCGACGCCCAGGAGCTGGCGACACCTGAAAAAGTAGCCGCGACGATTCCCGAAGAGGTCAACAATCCGGCTAATAATCTGAAAAATCTGTTTGAAATACCGGTTTTGTTCTATGTGCTGTCAATAATGGCCTATCTAAACGGCTCTGTTGACTCAGTTTTCGTCAATTGTGCCTGGGTTTATGTGGCCATGCGCGCAGTACATAGTCTGATTCAATGTACCGTCAATAAGGTGATGCTGCGTTTTGCAGTCTATGCGCTGTCGTGTCTGGTCTTGTGGTTTATGACCTTTAGATTGCTTATGAATCTGCTCTGAGCTATGCGCAGACTCGCGTCCTGGCTACTGTTTCCGGCGACCCTGTTGCTTGGGCTTGTTGCCTGTGGGCAATTAATGGCAGCGCAGGTGAATCCCGGCATGATCGTTGGTCTGGTGTCAGTCGTGACCATCGTTATTGTTGCGCTTGCTGAGCGCCTTTTACCCTTTCGACAAGATTGGCTTCAGGGGCAAAAGGATGTTGGTGTCGATATATTGCACAATATTATGAACAGTTTTGGCTTTCGCGAGGTGTGCAAAATTGGCTTGCTGGCAGCCTTGGTGCCGGTCGTTGGCTGGTTGTCGGAAACGCTGGGCTCATCGCTTTGGCCACAGAGCTGGCCACTCCCCGTGCAGGTGTTCGCGGCGCTCGCCATTGCCGAGCTGGGCTTGTACGCCGTGCACCGCCTCTGCCACGAACACGCGACATTCTGGCGTTTTCATATGGTGCACCACAGTCCGAAGCGTCTGTATTGGCTGAACGCTGGCAGGGACCACCCGCTGGGTGTTCTGCTGTTTGTGCTGGCGGGCAGTACACCCTTGATCCTGCTGGGTACATCACCGGAAGTCATGACGTATTTTTTTATCATTGAGGCGATACATGGTCTGTTCCAGCACGCCAATATTCAGCTGCGATTTGGTGTGCTGAATTATATTTTCAGTACCGCAGCCCTGCATCGCTGGCACCACTCGGCAAGTACTGTCGAGGCGAATCACAACTATGGCCAGACATTGATCATCTGGGATTTGCTATTTGGCACTTACTATCGGCCTGCAGAACCTGCGCCCGACCAGGTTGGGCTTGAAGCGATGCCCAGGTTTCCGCAAAACTTTGGCCAGCAGATGCTGGCACCTTTCAGACCATACTCAGCCTTTGAAGTCGCAAGCGATCAATCTACCGCTGAGGCTGAGAGGGCATAGCTGCCGGCTTATTTTGCTTGCATCGACCCCTGGCTATTCACTAGCCGGAATACCCAGTTCGGCGGAAGCAGGTTCATCATCAGGCGGACAATTTTACCTTCGCCGACCCAGACTTCCTTGGCGCCAGAGCGCAGGCCCTTGATAATGTCACGAGCACATTGCTCGCTACTGACTTTTTTGCGCGGCAGGTCTTCAGTCATTTCAGTGGCAACGGTTGGGGGAAATACCTCGATGACCTCGGCTTTCTTCTGTAAGTGCAGTCGCAAAACCTGAGTGAAGGCATGCAAGCCCGCTTTGGTGGCGCTGTAGAGCGGAGTAGGGGAAATCGCGACAATGCCACCAGGCGATCCAACGTTAATAATGGTGGGTTTGTTGTTCTCCAGAAGCTGTGGCAACAATGCCATGGTCAAGCTGATGGGGGAAGACAGGTTGGAGTGAATTTCCATCAGCGCCGTATCGAACTCAAACTCTTCTGGCTTCGACAAATTGTAGTAGTTCAAAACTGCAGCATTGTTGATCAAAACATTGAGTTTGAAATCGTCAGCCACCAGTTGGCGCCGCAAGGTGTCAACAGCGTGTGGGTCGGTGACATCGCAGCAGTAGGATTTTATGCGGGGGTCGCGTTCAACGGTCTCATTCAGTTTGGCCTGACGGCGCCCGCAGATTATGACGGTGTTGTCCAACGCTGCTAACTGCCAGGCGAGCTCCTGACCAATGCCGGTGCCGCCGCCGGTGATAAGAATAGTATTGCCGCTCAGTTCCATCTTGCTCTCCCTGGCTTTTGCCGGTGGCTGTTATTATTGCTGCGGCTGGCAGTGTAAACCGCTTGTGCTTGCCAGTGCTATTACAAGCCTTTAACGACCGCGTATCAGCGAGCGTATCAGAAAGCGGGACGGAGAGAGCGCGCGCACCAGATCCAGAGGCAATGGCAGGATCTCGTGGCACAACTGCGCAGCAATTAACTCGGCTGCCAATGGTGTTGAGGTTAATCCGCGGGAGCCCTGCGCCAGGTTCAGATAGAGACCGGGATAGCAGGCAGCGGGCGCTCGGATCAGGCCTTTGGCATCTTTTCTTAGAGGCGCAAATATCCCCAATTGCTGGGTGTGTATGGGGGCAGGACCAACCAGTGGTAGATAGTCGGGTGTCGTACAGCGCATCGCGGCGCGCGCCCCAGTCACTCCTGACTCAGTCTCGATTGCGACAGACGGAAGTGCTTCGCTCAGTTTGCGCAGGTTTTCGGTATTATCTTGTCCACGAATATCGGGTTGCGTGCTCTTGGTATCGTAACTCGCACCAATCACCATGGTGTCATCCACAGGAGGGGCAAGATAACCTTCGTGACAGATCACCTTCTCGGGCAAGTAGCGTAAGGCATCGGCCTTGAGAAAGGTTAATTGGCCTCGCAGCCTTTTAAGTGGCAGGTGGGCACACTGTTCCAACTCTGCTGCTTGATGGCTGTTGGCGATAACCACGGCATCGGCATTCAACTCACTGCCGTCGCTGCACTGTAGTCGCCAGCCTTGGTCATAAATCAGGTGAGTGACACGCTGTCCGGTGCGTAGCGTAATATTGGCGTCTGATAGCAATTGTCTGCAAAGTTCGCGGGGCCTGAGCCAGCCTGCCTGGGGGAAGTAAACGCAAGGATGATCAATCGGCAATCCAGCGAGCTCGCTCGCTCGTTGGCTGTCGACAAATTCGCACCAGCTTTCCTGGTTTGCAAAGGCCGATTCCAATTTAATGCGCTGGGCTTCTGTGGCGCTGTTCAGCAGCTGCAAAACGCCACAAAATTCACCCGGCAGATTGGCTTGCTGGCGGTAGAAACGGCAGGCGTGTAGAAAGCTGGCCAGCGCAAATCTATTCAAATGGCCGTCCTGATGAGACAGTTTCGTATACAGAATGGCTTGTGGATTGCCGGACGCAGCATCGGCCACAGTTTCGTGTTGCTCGATGACTGTTACCTGAAGGCCGCGCTTGGCCAGTGCCGCAGCGGTATGGCAGCCGGCCAAACCTGCGCCAATCACGGCTACGCTGTGCGGGCGCGCTTGCAAGGGGGGCAAATGCCAGGCGGCATTTTCTACAATCCGGCGTTTGGGACGAGGTTCTGTACTCTCTAGGTCGTCGTGCCCGGCGAAGCAGCCGCGGAGCATTTCGCGCTTGCGACCGTAACCTCCAATTTTTTCGACGTTAAAGCCGCGTGCTTGCAGGCCGCGTCTGACAAAACCGGCTGCAGTAAAAGTGGCAAAGCTGCTATCGACTTTGCTCAGAGCGGCGATGCAGTCGAACAACGCTTCACTCCACATCCCAGGATTGCTGCCCGGTGCAAAGCCATCCAGATACCAGGCGTCAACGTTGGCGTTGTGTGCAACAAAATCCGGATGCCGGCTAAGCAGCAGGTTTTGCAGTCCGGCTGCGGCATCAGCAAAGATCAGGTCGAGCACTACACGACCTTGGTCGAATTCTACACGGTGCTGTCCGGCGATCAATTCCGGGTAGCTGCTGATCAGTGCTGCACTGAGTTCCGCAAGCTCGGGCCAGCTGGCGAGTGCGCGTTCAAGATCTGGTTTGTTAAGGGGGTGCTTTTCCACACTGACGAAATGTAGGCGACTACCCGCTGTGCCCGGCGTTTCGCGCCAGAGTTGCCATGTTGCGAGAAAGTTCAGCCCGGTGCCAAAGCCGGTTTCGGCAATGGTGAAGCTTTCAAGGGCTTTCAGTTTGGCAAATCGTTCTGGGAGCCGGTTCTGTTTAAGAAAGACATAGCGGGTTTCTGCAAGCCCGTGTTCGCGGGAATAGTACACATCGCCGTAAAGCGACGATCTTGGTACATTGTCGTCTCCCCAGTCGATGCTGGCCGTTTGGAGCAAATAGGGAGAGGGAGAAGTGTGCACAGATCCATCGACAGCAATTTTGGGATTGCGTATTGTAGCAATGCATCTGCCTGCAGGCTAAGGAAGATAATTATCAAGCGGCTGATTTTCACACTCTATGTGCTGGCGACGGCGATCGGTGGAGCGGTTGTTCAGGCCGATGCGGTAGACGCACCGAATCAGTCGATAACGCTAAGTCTGGCGACTGAGCCCCCCAGTCTGGACAGTATGCTGGCAACCGATCAGATTGGCAGTTTTCTACTGTCGCATTTAATGGACGGGCTGGTGCAATATGACGCAGAGGGAAATCTTGCACCTGCAATAGCAAGCCGCTGGCAAGTACGAGAAGACGGCGCCACATTCTGGTTACGTGACAATGCCCAGTGGAGTGACGGCCAGCCAGTAACTGCCCATGATTTTGTCTATGCCTGGCGGCGGGCGCTCAACCCAAAGACTGCCTCTCAATATGCCTTCATCCTGTTTCCCATCAAGAATGCAGAAGCAGTCAATCGCGGCGAACTTGACCTGTCAGAACTCGGTGTGTCGGCCCAGGGTGATTATCGCTTGGAGGTCACGTTTGAAAGGCCGTGCCCCTATTTCGACAAGCT
>JBFKDP010000156.1:0-9046 GCA_041619575.1 Litorivivens sp. | reverse complement strand
TCAAATTGCCCACGAGCGAGTTGAAAATGTCAGCGACTATCTGAAAGAAGGTGAAGAAATTCAGGTTAAAGTCCTGGATGTCGATCAACGTGGCCGCATCAAGCTGTCCATGAAGGAACTGATCGAAAAAGAGGAAGTCGTAGTTGAATCCTCTGAAGAAAACAACGACGATTGATTGCGTCGTATCGTTGAGAAAGGGAGCCTTGAGCTCCCTTTTTTTATGCCTGATTGCCAGCTTTGAAAATAAGTCATATTGTTATGTCAATACGGTGATCTGCTTGTGAGTGCTTGCCGTACAAATTTGCACAATCAGAATCTGGAGCAATCGTATGAAAGTCGAACTGAGAGAAATCATCACTGTTAAACGCTCTCTTGCTGATTGCTTCAGATACGTAAAGGATTTTTCAACCATCGAGCAATGGGATCCCGGTGTTTACCGGTCTCGAAAGCTCTCACCCGGTCCGGTGGAGGTGGGCACGCAGTTTGAGTTGGTGTTGAATGTTGCCGGTCGCCGTATGCCTATGCAATACACACTTGACCAGTATGAACACAATGCTGTGCTTGTTCTGCGGGGCAGTAACAAGACTCTCGCAGCGTTGGATACCATCAGTTTTCGCGATGTGGGCGACGGCCAGACAGAAATTGAATACCACGCTGTATTGACCCTGTCGGCGGTACCTGGGGTGACAAGGCCATTAATGATGCCGTCGCTAAAACGCCTTGGCAAAAAGGCGGTAGCGGGGCTGCACACCGGTCTGTCTATTCCAGAGTCGGCTCCGTCCACATCGTTAAAAAGCAGTATGAAGGATCGTCTGGTACTGCCCGCTGCCTGGGATTTTACCGAGCGTGGCTATCTCAAAATGCCTGACAAGGGGCTGTCCCAGTTTATGGATGGCAAAACAGTGCTGCTGACAGGACCAACGGGTGGTTTGGGTTTGGCTGCGGCCTGTGAACTGTCACGGTTGGGCGCGAAATTGTTGCTGGTGGGGCGGGGGATGCCGCGCTTGCAAGCGGCAAAGCAGGCGGTGCTTGATTTTAGTGGTGTCGCTGAAGACAGTATTGAGCTGTACGAGGCTGAACTGTCCTTAATGGCCGAGGTTAGACAAGTGGCCTCCGCCATAGCGAGCAAACATGAGCGGCTGGACGTCCTGATCAACAATGCCGGGGTGCTGCCCTTGTCTCGCGAGGAAACCGCAGAGGGCAATGAGCTGACCTTGGCGGTTAATCTGCTGGCGCCTGTACTGCTGATGCGTGAACTGGCCCCACTGTTGGCTGAGGCTGGCGGGCGGGTCATTAACGTGGCATCAGGTGGCATGTACCTGGCCGCCCTGAAGCTCGACGATATGCAATTTCGGGCTGGGGCCTTCGATGGCAGCCGCGCCTATGCTCGCGCTAAGCGAGCTCTGGTGGCGGTCACCGAAGATATGGCCAAACAATGGCAGGGTGAAGGCGTAAGCTGTAATGCGATGCACCCCGGCTGGGCAGCAACACCGGGTGTCGCGAAGTCCCTGCCTGGCTTTAACAAACGCTTGGGCAAATACCTGCGCGATGAACGTATGGGCGCGGACACAATGGTTTGGCTGGCGTCTGCGCAGGAGGTGGCAGCTCAGACGGGCAAGTTCTGGTTTGACCGGCAGGAACACACAACGGCCATCGTGCCGGGAACGGCGGTTAGTCTTGAGCAGAAAGCGCGGTTGTTACAGGAGATCGATCGTATGTTGGATCAGCACAGTGACTAGCATGTCTAGTGACGGTTCGCTGCTGAAGGCCCAACTTTAGCCCGTCGTCTGGCCCTGATCGACCTGATAGATCGCCCCGTGAACCGCCTTGGCCTCGTCAGACGCCAAAAAGGCAACCGTTGCAGCAACGTCTTCGGCTTCCATAAACCCGCGCTGTGAACTTGATCGCATGATCAATTCAAAATCCATATCCTCGGCAAACTGAATGTTCTGAACCTGAGGCGTATTCATGCCGCCCGGGCACACGGCATTGACTCGTATTTCCGATTTGAGAAATTCCATCGCCAGGGCGCGGGTCAGGCCTATCAAACCGTGTTTGGCAGCACAGTAGGTGGCGGAATAGGCTTGGCCCTGAGTCGAAGCGAGTGAGCCAATATTGACGATATTGCCGCGTCGGGCCAGCAGATGGGGAAGCGCTGCCTGCGATAAAAAGAAAGGGGCGTTGAGGTTGACGGCCAAGTCGTCCTGCCAGTCCCGCACGCTGACTTCTACGCTGTGACGAAAGCGGTGCACACCGGCAATATTTAGCACTACATCGAGAGCAGCAAATTCACTGATGGTCGCATCGACGGCGCGCTGACAGTTCTCTGGGTCACTCAGGTCGGCCGCGAATGTCTGCAGCCTTGGGTTGTCACATTCCTTTTCGAGTGCTGCCAGCTTCGCTGGGTCTCTGGCCACGGCGAGCACCTGCGCGCCTTCATTGAGCAGGCGCAGGGTGCAAGCTTTACCGAGACCTGACGAAGCTCCGCTGATTAATGCTGTCTTGCCGGCGAAGCGTTCTTGAGCTTGCTGTGCCATTATCAGCTTGATGCTTTAATGATGCGCCACAACAGGCCGGGGAAGAAGCGACGCAGCCACGTCAGAATCTTTGCTTCGGCGCCGGGATAGAGGAATTCAACGTTTTTCTCGATGCCTTTCTCTACCTCATCGACGATAAACTCCGGTGAGGCCATTCGGCCCTTGTCTCTGGACTCGCGAATGTTCTTGGTGCCGGCGGCCTGGTCGATCAGCGGTGTGTTTACCATAGGTGGGTTGACCGCCATGATATGAACGTCACCGCCCCGATTCTCGTGTATCAACACTTCCGCGTAGGCGTTGGTTGCTGCCTTGCTGGCATTGTAGGCGCCTAGGTCCGGAGCCATAACGTAGCCGGCAATTGAGCCGAATATCACGATAAGGCCGCGCTTGCGCTCCTGCATTTTGGGCAGCACGACCTTGGTCATATGCACCGTTCCGTTGTAATTGATGGCCATCAGCTTTGTGATCAAATCTGGCGCCATCGCCAGCAGGGGGCCTGTAGGCATAATGGCTGCGCAATGCGTGAGTTGGTCAATGGGGCCGACCTCGTTCTCAACCTGCTCAACAGTTTCGCGAACTTGCTTGAGATCAGAAACATCACATTTGTAGGCTTTGATATTGTCAGACTGTTCTGCAGTGCTCTTCAGTCCGTTGTCATTCATATCCAGGATGGCAACCTTAACCCCGCGTTTTGCCAGCCTCAGGGCTATCAGCTGGCCCATGCCGCTGGCCCCACCGGTTACCATTGCTACTTTTACATCAAGAGCCATACAGTGTGTCCTGTTATTAATTGCAGGCGCCGATAGGGGCGCTCTAATAAAGCCATTCTGGCATACTGCATGGGGACTCATTGATGACGATTTTTTCACCTGTTCGGGTATCGGGTAGAATGGTGTCTGAATTCGAGGGCGTGCTTTTGTGCTTCTTGGGCCACTGGCAAGGGTGTGTGTTTCCCATAGGCGACCGGACTGTTCATAATGGCGCCACACATTATGAGATCGCGGATTTATGCAGATTGATCCTCAGGTAAGTGAACTGCTTGCCAGCATCTATGAAGGTCCATTAGAAGACGAGCCTTGGCAGTCCTTTCTAGTAAAGCTGCGCGTCATTATGGGGGCAAATTCAGCGACACTGGTCTTAAAGCCGCCCTCGTTGCAGGGGCGCGGTGTTCTCCGAATTGATGGCGGTCGTATGGAGGCGGTTGCCCGATATCAGGAAAGCCTCTTTGCCATGGATCCCTTCCTGCATCTGCCTCCGGGCGAGGTCAAAACCTTGCTGGAGCTTATACCCGAGGAGGAGTGGGTAGAGAGCGAACTTTACAAGGTTTGTATGGAGCCAGCAGGTTTCTACGATAGTCTGGGCGTCGATATGTACGTACCCGATGAGATGGAAGCCGGCTTGAGGGTTACTCGTGATAAGAACTCAGCCCGTTTTAATGATGCAGACAAGCATCTTATGCGCGATATTGTCGGGCATCTTGAACGCGCTATTCGACTCCACGTGAGGCTCAACAAAATTGAATCAGAGCGCGCACTCTATGCCGGTGCGGTTGAGCAGTTGTCGCTAGCGACTATCCTCCTTGATGAGAATGGTGCGGTGCTCTCCTGTAATCGCATGGCTGAACAGCTGCTTTCACGGGAGCCGGAATTACAGGTCTCCAACAACGGCTATCTGCAAGTTGGCGATGAGGCCACAACTAACGAGCTGCAGCGTTTGATTGCGGCTGTTCTGGAGCAGCAACGCCATGGTGGGCCGGCCGTTATTGAGGCCATGCGAATCCGGCGCGATGGCGACTACGCTGATTTGGGCGTGGCGGTGCGGCCAGTCCCCATGAATGAGTGGTCAGAAGGGCGCTCTGTGCCAACCGTTGCCATTTTTATCAGCGATCCGGATTTTGGCGCGGAAGCCCCTGTAAATGTTATTTCCCGGCTGTTTGGCTTTACCCCCACGGAGGCGCAGTTGTCATTGTTGCTCGCTGAAGGCCTCAGTCTGGATGAGGCGTCTCAGGCCCTGGGCATCAGCCGTAATACAGCGCGGACACACCTGCGCTCGATCTTCAATAAAACCGGTGTTAGCCGGCAAACCCTGCTGGTGCGCCTGATTCTGAAAAGTGTGGCGCAACTGGCCTGGGAGGGCGGTTAGTTCACTAAGCCTACCCCTTGTGTGACAGTGAATTGACGATTCCGTAATATTCCGGTAAACAGTGGGGCTTGCTATCGACGTTCACTCCCCCGGCTGGCCGGGTCGGTGACCCAAACCCCTCAGACTGATAATTATTACGGTAGTCTTCATGCAAGCTTCAACCTTGGTTTTATCCTCCGCTTTCAAAGCTTCAATATTGTGCGCATTGCTGGGCTCTCTCTCTCTGCTCTCCGCGTGTAATAGCAGCTCGAGTTCTAGCTCGAGCAGTGGCTCTTCCTCCAGCTCCGTCGTTGTCGAGAGTTTTACGACCAACTCTGCTGTTGAGCTGGCCGAATTTGATATTTCGGGCCCGATGGACCTCAATCCGGGTTGTGTGCCCGATGAAGCCTCCAATGCGCCATTGCCAGAAGGTCTGCTGGTGTATCGACAAAACGAAGAGCCCACGCGATTGGTGGTGTTTGCTCACGGTAACGGCCATTTTGTTCGCAACAGCTGGCTACCTCACATGCGCCGCGAGCTGCAGCTGGCTCAGTTCTATGCCAACAATCCTGGCAAGGTCGCTTTTGTCGCTACTGACTACCGCGATAATCTGGGTTTTCCTACCTTGCGTGGTGCACATGACACGATCGCAGCAACCCTACGCGCGCTTGAAAAATTCCCCAGCATTGAAACGGTATACCTGTTCGGTGTCTCCATGGGGGCTGCGGTATCCGGCACGGCCATTGCCGAATCTGTAATCTTGCCCACCGGAGAGTCTAAATTTACCGAGGATGGTTCGCCGCTGTTTGACTACTGGATCGATGTGGAAGGCGTTAGTCAGTTAGCAGAAACTTACACCGAAGCTGCAGTCGCAGCGCAGATTTCAGAATTTGCTGCCGCCGCCCGCGACGGTATAGAACGTGATGCCGGTGGTACGCCGCCTGAGTGCCCTCTGGCTTATCAGCGTCGTTCGCCGGCCTACCATGCGGCTGCGATGAAACTCGGCGGTATCCGCGCTGCCACAGTGATACACGCTGTCAATGACGGGCTTGTGCCTCACAACCAGGGGCGCGTAATGGCGGGCGCTTTGACCACAGCGACCATCCCTACACAGTTTTTCACAATATTGAGAGTCTATGAAGGGCAGGACCCGGGTACGACCGGAACCGAGACCTTGCAGGCGGGTGATGTCGACCCGTATTTAAATCTGGCTGGACACGGCTCCGAAGCGCAGGCTTTTCATCCGGTAATGCGGGTAGCTTTTGAAAATTTGCGTAAAATGCTCGACGGAACCTACAACGAAACTGTGCCTTATTTTGAGTGTGCGGTGGATCCAGATCTGCCACCGGATACTTGTCAGGTCGACCAGTTCCAACCCTAAACGCTAGACAAGCTGCAAGCAAAAGCCGGCAGTAAGATATCGCCGGCTTTTTTATGCCCTTTACTATTAAAAGGAAGGCTCGAGCGTGCGTTTATGGGGGTAGACGTGCCAAGATTGTGGATAATGCATTAACGATGACGGCAGCCGTTTAAGCCCACCAATTCACCATTCAGAAATCAGGGTCTTCACCATGTCTGCAAGCATGACGCAGTGGCACAATGATTGTGAATCCGTCGTCAACAGACTGGTTCAACAGTTGGGGAAAAAATTGATTGTTGCCTTGCCTCTTGGTCTTGGCAAACCTATCCCGTTGGTTAACGCGCTCTATCGCAGGGCCAAATCTGACCCGGGTCTCGATTTAACATTTCTTACCGCACTTAGTCTGGAGCGCCCGCCGGAATCGACGGATCTGCGTGGATTGTTTCTCGAGCCCGTGCTGCGGCGCGTTTACCGGGGGTGCCCGGCGCTGGAGTATATGGCTGACCTAGCAGACGGCTGCGTTCCCGGTAATGTCAGAGTCAAAGAGTTCTTTTTTCAGCCCGGTAGTCGCATTGGCAATTTCCATGCCCAGTATCACTACATCAGCTCCAACTATACGCATGCAGCGCGAGATGTATTCCTGAACGGCTGCAATGTTGTGATGCAAATGGTGGCTATTGGGGATGGGGCTGACGGTCCGAAACTAAGTATGAGTTGCAATCCTGACACCTCGGCAGAATTGCACACCTTATTGAAAGACTCGGATCGGCCGCATATGGCGGTTGCTGTAGTGAATGAGAACCTGCCCTATATGGGCGGAGATGCAGAAGTTCCTGCTGATATTTTCGATGTGCTGGTGCGCGGCGAAGAGCACTCTCATCCTTTATTTACAGTGCCAAAGCTGCCACCGGTAGAGGCAGCGGATTATTTGCTCGGATTGAACGCAAGTTGTCTGGTGCGCGATGGTGGCACGCTTCAAATTGGCATAGGCGCGTTGGGCGATGCTGTAGCCTACGCGTTAAGCCTGCGTCATGAGGATAATGCGGCTTACAAAGATGCCCTGATTCACAGCGGAATACTGATTCCAGAAAATCGTGCAATGATTAAAAGCATTGGCGGCACTGGAAAATTTCTGAACGGCTTGTATGGCGCGACAGAGATGTTTGTTGAAGGCTTCTTGCACCTGATGGATGCCGGTGTCTTACACCGGGAGGTCTACGATTTCTGGGCACTGCAACAGTTAATTAATGAGGGCCGCTGCAAGCCTGATGCATTGGATATCGATGTTCTGGCAGGGATGGCCGAATTGGGGGTGCGTGAAATTCGCGGCAAGGATTTCGCGATATTGCAGCACCACGGGTTGTTTACCGAGGATTGTAGTTACCACAATGGCTATATTTCTACGCCAGATGGCTCTCGAGTTGCCGCGAATCTGGCCGACCCCCACTCCAGGCGTGTGTTTGCATCTCAGTGCCTCGGGACAGCGCTCAAAAATGGTTGGTTGCTGCATGGCGGTTTTTTTCTAGGGAGTGGCGGCTTTTACGAACAACTTAGGCAGTTGCCCGGCACCCTGCGAAAGAGAATCAATATGACCGGTGTGAACAAGATAAATCAGCTGGACAATAATCCAAGGCTGTATCGCGCGCAGCGTATTCATGCGCGTTTTATTAACACGGGCCTCAAGGCGACGCTTAATGGCGCTGTGGTTTCTGATACCTTGCAAAGTGGTCAGGTTTTGTCAGGTGTCGGCGGGCAGTATAACTTTGTGTCGATGGCCCACCAGCTGTTGACTGGGCGCTCAATTTTAATGATCAGGGCAGTGCGTGAGAACAATAATCACCTGGAATCCAATATCGTATGGGAGTACGGCAGCTGTACTATTCCCCGCCACCTGCGTGATATCGTAATCACCGAGTACGGTATTGCTGATTTGCGTGGCAAGTCAGATGGCGAAGTGATCAAGGCTATGTTGAATGTTGCTGATTCTCGCTTTCAGAGCAACCTGCTGGCCAGTGCAATTCACGCGGGCAAAATCGAAGACGACTATGTGATTCCGGTCCAGTTTCGCGACAATACTCCGCGTCGGGTAGGTCAAATCTTCAGTCAGCTACAACAGGATGGCAACTTTCCCGCCTATCCCTTTGGGAGTGATTTCAGCGACGAGGAATTGCAGGTTGCCAGCGCGCTAAAGGCACTGTCGCAACACCAACAACGGCCGTTGCTCAAAACACTCTTTTCCCTACTGAAGCCGGTCGGAAAAAATTCCCCCAGAACAGAGTTTTGGCTCAGTTCCTTAGGGCTGGCTGAGGCGAAGAAGCTTCGCGAACGCATCATCCGGCGTATTTTATCGCGTGAACTTAATCAGGTATTCGCTGAGCACTGAATTCGATTTTCTTCACTTTGTGTGCGCTGCGTCACGCGAGCAATGCTCAAAACTGTGACCTCTACCCGCGGGGCGTTATCGCTAGCCCCTAGAATCTCCTCTCAACAATAACGATTGTGCTTCGCCGCAAGGCGCAGCGTCTTTGTGGAGAAATGATATGCGATTTTTACTACCACGGCTGCAGTTTGTCGTGCTGGCGCTCAGCGCGATCTTGCTGAGTGCTTGCCAATCAGATTCGGGAACAGCAGCAACTGATGCCGAAGCGCCTGTTACAGAATTGGCGACAGCACAATTGTCTAGTGCTGGTGAGGCTGTTGAGAATCGGTACATCGTAGTGCTGAATAAATCTGCGCTTGCTGGCCTTGATGGTCTGCTGGATCAAATTGAATCGCTGGCCGCTCAGTACGGGATTGACGTTGATCATGTGTATGAACATGCGCTGGATGGATTTGCGGGCCAGATGCCCGAGTCGGTGGCTTCGCTGCTGGCCCTGAATCCATTGGTCGATTATATAGAGCAGGACACTCTGGTCACGGCCACTACCGTGCAGTCTAATGCTACTTGGGGCCTGGATCGCATCGATCAGGAGGCCCTGCCACTGGATGGAAACTATCAATATGTGGTTGATGGTACGGGTGTGCACGC
>JBFKDP010000155.1:0-9163 GCA_041619575.1 Litorivivens sp. | reverse complement strand
GACGAGGACGATGCTGTTCTCGCCAATGCCTTCCTGACTATGCAAAACGCAGCACTATGCGCCTAACCCTCTTTCACCAGTAGCGCTACCATCTTTCGAACCACTGGCGATACCAGCAATGTCACCGGAAAGGCGACGGCAAAGGCAAACATCCAGGCTTTTAGCCACAGCTCGAGTATGTTCACCACCCATCCGACATTGAACAAGGTGATGACCAATGACATCAGCATTGACATTAACAAGGCCATAAAAAAGGCAAACACCACGGGTGCATACCGCGCCGGAATCAGACCTGCATGTTGCGTATCGTTCATTGCCTTCCCACTGACAGCGGCTCCTGCTGTCTACTTCAGCCGGGCGCGATATTCAGCGGCGAGACCACATCTTCCGGGTTGTGCTCTTCCGCCAGCCACAAGTAGACGCAGGGCAGTACCAGCAGAGTGAACAGTGTGCCTATCATCATGCCCGCCACCAGAATAATACCGATACTGTTTCGCGCTTCGGCCCCGGGTCCGGTAACCAAAACCAGCGGCATGTGCCCGAGCACTGTCGCGGCGGTGGTCATCAATACCGGGCGCAAGCGCGTTTCAGCCGCAGAGCGTATCGCCTCGATTTTGCGGGCACCCTGCTTTTGAGCTTGATTGGCAAATTCAACAATCAGTATTCCGTTTTTAGCCACCAGCCCGACAAGCGTAATAAAGCCAATCTGCGAGTAGATATTAATGCTTGTCCAGCTCAAAAAGGGAAACAGCAAGGCACCTGCTATCGCCAGGGGCACGGACCCCAGCAGAACTACCAGGGGGTCACGCAGGCTGTTGAACTGCACTGCCAGCATTAAATAGACCAGCACCAGCGCTATGCCGAGCACCCCCATCATGGTATTACCTTCCTTGCGAATCTGTCGCGACTCACCGGCATAGTCGATCGAGTAACGCGGCGGCAATACCTCTGCGGCAGCCTTTTCCAGTACCGACAGCCCCTGCTCTTTCGTTGTACCCGGCACAACGCCGCCGTATAAGCGGAATGAGCGCTTTTGATCAAACTTACCCAAGACCCTGGGTGAAATTTCGTAGCCGAGCGAGGCTACGGACGACAGCCTGACTAGCTCGCCCTCCGGTGTTTGCAGCAGCAGGTCGAGAATAGTTTCCGGGTCGTGTCGATCAAGATCCTGAACCATAGGTATGACTTGGTAGGCACGACCGTTTGCGTCAAAGCGATTGGCATAATTGCCGGAGAGCATGGTGGCTATCTGATCGTTCACCGACTGCATGGTCATACCCAGGTCCGCTACCCGGTCACGATCAATATTCAAGCGTACCTGAGGCAAGTCTATCTTGAGGTCGGTTTCCGCGAACATAAAGCGACCACTGGCGTAGGCTGCCTGCACCATTTTGTCCGCGTACTGTTTCATATCCTGATAGCTGTCCGGCGACTGCACCACCATCTCGACATCGAACTGACCTGCCGTTGGCAGCGACGGCGGCAGTATGGGGAAAGCCGTAACCCCTTCTACCTGTGAGAGCACACCGAAGGCCTGAGGCAATACATCCTGAACGCTGTAGTCGCGCTGATTGGTATCGATAAAGCTCATACCACCAAAACCGCCACTGGACATGACAATCTGCCACATCTTCGTCGTTCCGGGCAGCGTCAGCAGGGAGTCCACCACATCGCGCATTTGTCGGTTGGTGTATTCCAGTGAGGCTTCCGGTGGTGCTTCAACCACTACATTCAGGGCCGCTTCATCTTCAATGGGGGCCAGCTCCTTTTGCGAAAACATCATAAAGGGAACCGCCAGCAGGCTGAAAATCAGCGCCACAACCAGAATCTGCTTCTGCCACAAGAAAATGCCATCCAGCGCCGCAGCATAACGCCGATGCAGATGGTCAAAGCGGGTATTCACCCACTGGGTAATCCGACCTTCATGCCCGCCCTCGGGCGTGACTCTCGCACTCATAATCGGCGCCAGCGTAACCGCCACAATGCCAGAAATGATGACGGCGATTGCCAACGTAAAGGCAAATTCCTTGAACAGCACGCCACTCAAACCCGACAAGAAACCGATGGGGGCATAGACCGCTGCCAACGTTAGGGTCATGGTGACAATAGGCGCAAATAACTCGCGGCTGCTCACCAGTGCCGCCTGCGTACGCGACAGTCCTTCTCGCATATGCCGGGCCACATTTTCCACCACAACAATGGCATCATCGACGACCAAGCCAACCGACAGCACAATGGCCAGCGTCGTTAGCAGGTTCAGCGTAAAGCCCATCATGGCCATGCAGGCCAACGCACCCAGTATCGAAATGGGAATGGTCAGCAGCGGCACCAAGGCCGTTCGAAAGGACCCCATTAGCGCTAGCACCACCAGGCCCACCAGCATGATGGTTTCTGCCAGCGTGATAAAAATCTCACGCAGCGCATCGCGCATATAGATGGTGCCATCGTAACCATCGTCGATATGAATACCGGCAGGCAGGTTGCTGTTGATCTCTTCCAGCAGGGGGTAGAGCGCATCGCCAATCGCAATTTCGTTTGCACCAGGCAGCGGCCATACGGAAATAAAGACATTGCTGCGCTGGTTGTAACGCGCGTTGACCTCACCCTCGGCTTCAGCGAGCTCGATGCGGGCAATGTCGCCCAGGCGCAGCAATGCACCGCGATCCTTGCGCAACACCAGACGTTCAAAATCTTTTGGCGTTTGCAAGGTGGTATTGGCCAGCAGATTAATACGCTGCCAGTCGTTTTCAGTATGCCCTACCGTCGCAATGACATTGTTGTTGCGCAGCGCCGCCAACACATCCGATGAACTGAGATCAAAGGATGACAGCCGCGTGGGATCCAGCCAGATACGCATGGCCGGGTCGCGACCGCCTTCAAGACCAACCCGCTGCACGCCGTCGATGGCAGCGATCATGGGGTTCACTTCGCGTTTGAGGTAGTCGGTGACTTCCGCGCGACTAAGATGATCAGCAACCACATCGAGATAAAACAGAGCCGCGGGGCGATCCGCACGCTGCACTTCGACCGACGGATCTTCTGCGCCCTGAGGCAATTCGAAACGGATCTGGCTCAAGCGCGTGGATAACTCAGCCAATGCCGACGTGGTACTGTGATTTAGCTGCAACCAGACTTTGACGGTACTGACGCCGGCAGTGGTGTTTGAATCCACATAGTCGACGCCGGGAATGGTTGAAGCGACGCGCTCAATCGGCTCGGTGACAAAGCCCTGCACCACATCGGCGGACGCGCCCACATACAAGGTTGTAATGACCAGTGTTGCACTTTCGATTCGGGGAAATTGCAACACAGGTATACTTTGAGTGGCCCGCAGGCCAGCAAAAACCAGGACAACACAGACCACCAAGGCCAGTATCGGCTTGGTGACGAAAGCATCCATCATTGACGGTTTATCACCCGGTTTCATGATTGCGGCTCCTGCTCCGCACCCGCTTTGACCGCAACCTTCATGTCATCACGCAGTTTGAATGCACCTTTTGCCGCAATCCGATCACCGGGCTCCAGGCCCGAAAGAATTGCCACCTCGTTCTTGCGGCGGCTACCAACCTCCACCTGCTGCCTATGAGCGCGCAGATCGCCGCTTTCTTCGTCTTCTTCGAGCAGGTAGACAAAATTACCCAGCTGATCAACCCGCAGCGCTGTGTCGGGAATCACGGCTGCCTGCACTGCATCACCCGCGGGCACTTCGACCTGAACCACTGAGTGCGGCAGCAGACTGTGGCCCTCAGCAGGGAAACTTGCGCGATAACGCAGGTTGCGCGATGTGCTGGACAGCTCTCCTTCACGGGCAATGATTTGAGCCGCTAATGAAGTAGCTCCGGTCTTAAGACGAATGGAGTCACCTACACCCAGCAGTGGGCTCGACTGAGGCAATTCAAAATCAACCCACAAATACGGCGTCAGACCAACCAGGGTCGTAACCACAGATTGCGCAGGCAGAAGTTGCCCCACTTCCAGATGATGAATGCCGGCGCGCGCAGCAAAGGGCGCAACAATGCGCTTCTTTTCAATCTGCACATTTACCTGCGCGAGTTCGGCATTGACGGAATCCAGCTCGGCACGGGATTCATCGAGCACCTGCTCGCTGATACGTTGCTGGCGGTAGAGTTTCTGATTGCGCTCGTACGTACGCGAAGCCAGTTGTTGACGAGCCTGCAGGGCGCGCTGACGTGCCTGATCTTCCCGCAGATCCAATTGCAGCAAGAGCTGCCCCTTTTCGACCTGCGCCCCGGACTGAAAGCCCACCCGCTCAATGACACCACCTAGCTCATTGCTCAGTTCCAAACGCTGGGGCGCAAGCACCTCGGCAAAGACATTCTGCATAGGCTGATAGGTGGTGCTGTCCACCACGTGAACCTCTACCGCTGCCGACGGTTCCGGAAAAGATTCCGCAAAGGCGATCGCAGCCATAATCTCCTGCGCCTTGAACGCCGTCAGCCCGCCGATTACCAGCAGAGCCAGAACGATGCTGGCAATCCAGCGTTGCGACGATCCCATGTTCATCCGTGAGTACTCCAAATAGTTAATTGTTAGCGGTAGCCCATTGCCACCAGCGTGCTGCATGCTTTGTCGATGCCCACTCGGGTGAGTGGCGCCTGCCACTGATAGGTGTTCAGCAGGCGCTGCGTGCACACGATCGGATAATCGTCGGGCTGCAGCGGGTATTGCAGATCCTGTTCCTGACGTTCACCGCTGCGCACATGGCGCATCAAGGCAATGTGCTGAAAACCGGCGCACATCGACCAACAGCCCATACTGAGTGTGTTTAGCTCGTCTTCGTCGACCACAACCAGCTCGCCGCTGGCTGCCGCCGCCTGGAAAAATTCCCCGAACATCTGGTCAATACTTTCGGCCGCCTCACGCATTTGCACTAGCCACTGAGACGAAGCGCGGCTCAAAATTGCCTCACTGCAGATCAGGGTGTTCAGGTGTTCGTCGAAATCGAACAAGCGCGTTTTGGCCGGGTCGAGCAAACTCAGGGCAATGATGCGCTGCGGTGAGCTCAGGTCTGACGACAGAATTTCGCCGTAGAGTTTACGGGTGTGCCGCGACAGACGCATTGCCAGCGCCACCAGCAAATCCTCTTTACTCTGCACGTGTTTGTAGAGCGAACCCACCGACAGCTTTGCCTGCTTGGCAATGGCGCCAATGGTAAAACCCAGCAGGGAGCTGTTTTCAATGCAGGTGACCGCCGCATCGAGGACGATTTCCTGCTCTTCTTCCGGGGAAAACCGGGGGGCCGGAGGCATTTCTGAACCTTATTCGAACGATATTCGAACCGGATTCTACTCCGCCCTCGGCAATGACACAATAAATGCTTTTGCAGAAGACTTGTGCAAATGCCACTTAGGCACCGGCAGGCTGAACAAACCGCCGCACATGATCGGGAGAGAGTCGCGAGCGGAACTCATCCCCAACGACGCATTACTCGTCGATGAAAGCCTGCCCGGCGGGCTCAAGACGCCTTATCACCACCGTGCCCGCAATTTTGTCATGCCAGCCCTGCTTGCGTGGATCAAACACCACCCAGAGAAAGCCCAGGCAAAAAGGCACTGATGATGCCAGGTAGGCGATGTAACGTAAGGCCGCCTGCCCCAGGCTCATGGCCTGCAGGCTTGTAGCATCAACCACTTCAGCGCGGAACAGCATTTTGCCCGGCGTCGCCCGGTACTTAAGCCACATAACCAACACGGCAATGGTGGGTAGTACATAAGAGATCAGGATGTAGGCAGTGTCGGTCGCCATATCTGCTGTCGTAATCGGGGTGTTGATATCGTAGACCAACAGCAATATCGGCCAGGTCACAATCACTAGCACCAGCGTATCCACCAGCATCGCGATTGCCCGCGCCCAGAAGCCCACGTATTCGATGGCAGACTCAGGCGCCACCCTACTGCCCTCCGGCTTTTTTCAGCATGCGCAATGGCAATCGGCGCATCACATGCCCCAGCAACCACCAGGTAAAGCCCGGTACGTAGGCCTTGGCCTTTTCTTTCTCGATGGCTTTGACAATGGATCGCGTACCGGTTTCGAGGTCAGCGCGGAACATGACGTTTTTCATATCGCGGTTTATATCCGTCAGAATATAACCGGGATAGATGGTGGTCGTTTGGATAGGCGAGTCCAGCAAATCCATTTGCAAGCCCTCCATTAACACTGCCACCGCCGCCTTCGAGGCGGAGTACACCATCGTCGTCCCGGCCATGCCCCGCAGGGCTGCAATGGAGGCAATACCAACCAGATGACCTGCGTTCTGCTGCCGGAATATCGCCATTGCCGCTTCACATTGGGCGATAAAGGCGACGAAGTTGGTTTCTGCAGTTTGCCGATTCCCGCGAAAACCGCCGGTTCCCAGCGCCTGACCCTTGCCGATTCCGGCATTCACGATCACCCTGTCGAGCTGGCCAAAATGCTGATGCACCTCATTGAAGACGCTTTCGACCGCCTCGTAATCGAGAACGTCCAGCGGCCTGATCAGCACATCGATATCAGGGTTGATTGCCTGCAACTCACCGCGAAGCTCAAGCAACTGGTCTTCGCGACGAGCACATAAAGCCAGATTTCGACCCAGTACGGCAAACTGTCGGGCCATCTCTCGACCCAGCCCGGAACTCGCTCCGGTGATCAGAATATTTTTTCTCATTGGCGTCGTTCCAGAGCAGTTTTGCGAAAATCCTGTTCATTCAAGCCCACTCGAAACTCTTCTTTGCGCCAGCGGATTTCCGTCTCGGCACCGTTGAGCAAATTTTTCATGACGGCCCGTGAAGCCCGCCAGTAGCGATCAAGATAGCGAGTGTAATCGCTCATGGTCATGGTCTTGCTGTGCTTGCCTGTGCGCTTGTCATAGAACTCCACTCGCCACACCCGCAGTTCGTCCACATCCATAAAGTAGACAAATTTTTCATAGCCCGAGTATTTATCCTTGGGCCGCATTTCAATAACGTGACAGCTGTGTTCACCGCACGCCTCCTGCCGCAGATACGTGTAGTCATACTCTTCCAGTGCAAAGGCCGCCAGGTCTTCAAAGGTAAACTCGCTGCCCATAAAACGACCATTGCGACGTTTTGAACTGATGCGCTTGACTCGGTTTTGCGAGGGCAAGTATATCCACTGGTCATCGGCTTCCAAGGGGTAACTATGCGTCAGAAAGACCGTACCGCGAACATCCAGCGGCTCATCAAAAACCATCAGGCTTTTGTCTTCACCACTATCGCCTTCGAGCGCCTGCGTACGCAATTCACGGACAATTTCCCGACCATCGCCGCGGCGAATAATCATCTGCATTTCTGAGCGATTATCCTGCCAGCCTTCATCACGCCGCTCGGATTCAGCCATAATCTGATACGCTTTGTTGACTTCATCCGCCTGCAGTATTGCACTCGTTGTCAACACCAGCAGCGCCAAGCCAACACGCTGCACGCCTCGTTTAAATCTTTTCACACTTACCTCGCATATAGGGCAATCCAAAAGTAGCCTCCCCTAGAAAAAGCGGGTCAGCTCAACGCTCACATAATCTTCATCGTATAAAAAGGGTAGCTGCTGATCGGCAACGCGATCGGGGCCGCCGAACCAGCGAGCATCGGCACTCAAACGCCATGCACTGCCAAAACGGCGGGAAAATTCCGCTACAGCCAAATATTCACCCGAATCGGCATCGCTGATAATACCTGCCAAAAGCTCCGTCCCATCGAGGTCATTCAAACTCCAACGCAGCGCCAGAAATACATCGTTATTGAGCGGCGTCTGGCGCCCTCGATCATCAAAGAGATACTCAAGCAATATGCCAAGGTCATGACCGCTCGGGCTGACTCCTGAATAAGTGTATTCAAAGCCGCCAGCCGCCGCCGTATAGCGACGACCAAAGCCGGAACGGCTAATCCCTTCAAACTTCCAAAGCCAGTCGCCTGCGGCATACTGAAGTTCCAGACCGCTTTGATCTATCACCGGATAGTAGGGGCGCAATTTGCCATTCACGACATTAAACTGCGGTTCCCGGCTGGTGCCACTGAACTGCGTCAGAGCCCACTCCCAGTCCCCAAAAAGCGCGCTGACACGCAGGGCGGCATCGGTGCGCAAAGACTCTGCTGCCGATTCATAGTCGGCGTGCTCGGTATCGTAGGGTAGGGGCAGCCGCAGCCGTCCATCCTCACCCGGCAATCGCCGCTCGCGAAAGCCCGGCAGTGCATAGAACTCTACACTACCCCAATCGCGATAAAGCACCAGATTGAGCATGGGCTGCCCAAGTTTGTCTTCGCCATCAACATCGCCGGTAGTGTCGAGCTGGTTGAGAATATCTACCAGATGGGCCGACTCGGTCACCTGCCAGGTTTCCGTACGGACGCCACTGCGCAATTCCCAGCCCTGTCCAATGCGCGTCCAGCTCAGCGATTGAAAATCAAAAAGATTGCGTTCGCTGTCGCGATTGTTCAGGCGCGCTCGCGGTGCTATCACAACGACATCGCTACCCTCGTTGAGGTCGGTGCGATAGTGCCCTTCCCACACCAGCGATGTATCACTGCGCGCCTGACCTTGTGCGCCGGGATCGTCAAACTGCCTGTGCTCAAGGGAAAATTCCTGCCGAACCTCACCGGCCTGGACAAAGGCGGCCGAAAGCACCAACGCAGACAAGCTCAGGTATCTAGCCACGCGGCGTCACCACTCCGGGAAAACGTTTATCGATCCACAGCAACATGGCAGGCAGAAAAAACAGGTCGGCCAGCAATGCACCGGCAACACAGATCAGTGCCAGTCCGTAGAACAGTTCATTCATCTTAAGACCGGCAAATAGCACCGGTATCAGGAAGCCCACGCACAGCATAATGCTGGTAATGATAATGGCACGGCCAACGAGACTGTAGGTCTGATCGATGGCCTGCTCCGGCGTGAGCGAGGTTTCCCGGCGCAAGCGCCGATAGCCGACAACAAAGTGAATGGTATCGTCGACAACAATACCCAGCGCAATAGTAAAAACCAGCGCACCGCCCATATTGACCTCACCCACAAACAACCCGCAGAGCCCAAAGGCAAGCACCGCCGGCATCAGATTGGGAATCATGCAGAGCGTGCCCAGGGTAATCGAGCGAAAGGTCACAATCATGGTAAGGCAGACAAACAGCGAAACAATGACGCAGCCAACCAGCAT
>JBFKDP010000154.1:0-9166 GCA_041619575.1 Litorivivens sp. | reverse complement strand
GCCCGGCAAAGAAAAACGCCTTTAATGTAGAGCAGTGGATGGCATTTCGAGAGGCGGTAAATGCTGCTAAAGACAATCCCAAGGTCGCCTGTCTTGTTATAACTGGTGCGGGCAATGACTTTTCTTCCGGGGTTGATCTCAATGATATGGCCAATGCCGACGGTGATTCTGAGCACCCATTCGTATCCAGCGCAAAAGCCGTGCTAGATTTCGACAAGCCCCTGATATGTGCAGCAAAGGGCGTCGCCGTGGGTGGAGGTGCGACTCTGCTGCTCAATGCCGATGTGGTTTATGTTGGCGAAAGTTTGCGAATGCGCTTCCCCTTCGTACAGCTTGGGCTGGTACCGGAGTGGGGGAGTAGCTATACCCTGCAGACGGTAATTGGCGCGCGCCGTGCGGCCGAGCTGATGTACACTGCTGAATGGATTGGTGCTGATCGCGCTGTCGAGGTTGGTATTGCAACGGCAAAGGTCAGTGATGATGGCCTGTTGGATCAGGCGATGGTCAAGGCGCGAGAAATTGCACAGTGGCCCATTTCGTCGTTGGTTGAAACCAAGCGCCTGATGCGCCGGGTACATCTGGAATCTGTGCATGCTGCCAATGATATTGAGCAGGAAGCAATGATGCGTCTGGCAGGCTCACCGGAAAATATTGAATCGGTTATGGCCTTTCTTGAAAAGCGCGCGCCCGATTTTAAACAATTCCGTAAATAGGCCGTATGGAAAAGCACTTTATTTCAGCCCAGTCTCTGCTCGATGATGCCTTCGAGCTGGCCGCCAAGGTCATTGAAAGCGGGTTCCGTCCGGACTGTATTATTGCATTGTGGCGCGGTGGTACGCCGGTTGGGATCGCGGTTCAGGAGCTGTTCGAATACTGCGGACTTGCAGTTGATCATATTGCGATCCGAACCTCGCTATACAGCGGCCTGGATCAGCGCGAGCGTCGGGTCAAAGTGCATAATCTCGATTATGTGTTCAAAAATTTCACAACAGAAAATAAATTATTGATCGTCGATGATGTGTTTGATACCGGGCTTACCATCAAGGCTGTGTTGGCGGAAATTCGTAACAATCTTGGCGCGGGGCAGCAAGGCGACATCCGTGTTGCCATGCCCTGGTTCAAGCCGGCGCGCAATCGCACTGAGCTAAAGCCTGACTATTACTTGCACGAAACAGATGACTGGCTGGTTTTCCCCCATGAAATCTGTGACCTGAGTGCTGACGAGGTGCGGGCCAAAGGTGGTCGTGCTGCTGAGATTGCCGAACGCATGGATTCGCTGATACCCCCCCAAACGAGCCTGTAATGGCTCTACGAGACTATGCCGCGCCATTGCCGGAAACCCTACTGAGCGATATTCATCGTGCTTTCGATCGTTCCCTCTCTTTGGCACGCGAAAAGCTCGATTATCGCGATGCTGCGCCAGCGTTGCAATTGAGTTTGCGCAGCGCCCGAATGGCAGGGCGAGCAATGCCTCAGCAGAATGTTATCGAGCTTAACAAGGTGATTTTTCGAAACAATCCGCAGTGGTCTTTTGTGTACGATACCGTTGCCCATGAAATGGCCCACATTGTTGCCTGCCGCAAATTCGGAGCTCGCGCACACGATGCACGCTGGAAAGTTGTTGCCGAAGCGCTCGGTGCGACTCCACAAGCTTCCGGACAGTTTGATACCACGGGCGCAGAAGTCAGAAAGACAAGGCCTCGCAAAACTTACCCTTTCCGCTGCGCCTGCCAGGGATTTGATTTTGGCGCGCAGCGTCTGGGGAGTTATCTTAAAGGCAGCCGTTATCAGTGCCGACGCTGTAAAACAGATATCCACCCCGATCTTGGGCACAGGGACGCTTTTGAGAACTTCGGCAATTTTATTCAGCGCTCCAAACTAGCGCTCTTGCCCTGGCGTTAGCTACTAAAAGGCCATACCAGCGGCATGAGTGTGACCGTTATGGCCGTGGAGATAAGGGTCATTGGCAGGCCGAGGCGTAGATAGTCTGTGAAGCGATAGCCACCGGGCCCCATCACCATCAGGTTGGTCTGGTAGCCTACTGGCGTCATAAAACTTGCACTGGCGCCGAACATCACGGCAACAATAAACGGCATGGGATTGACGCCTAATTGTTCGGCAACGCCAGTGGCGATAGGAAAGACAAGCACGGCCGCTGCGTTGTTTGTAATCAGCTCGGTAAAGAGTGTTGTCACAAGATAGACACAGAGAAGGGCCAACCAAGGATCTGTCGGTGAGTCTCCGAGCAGGGAGCTGGCAATCCAGTTGGCGGTCCCACTGGATTCAAGTGCCCCTCCCAGCGCAAATGCCGCTCCTATCACGATCAATACGGGCAGATTAACACTAAGATTTTGTCGCGCCCGGTTGATGCTTACACAGCCTGTGATGACTAGTAGGCCGCCTGCCAAAAGCGCAGCTTCGAGTACGGGAAGCAAGCCCGCCGCGTTGCACAATACCATTGCCAGAAGTATCGCGACTGCCGGCGGCGCCCTGCGAAAGTCGGGTGGCGCAGAGTCCCGGAGAGGGCTGACCAAAAGAAAGTCGCGTCGAAACTGGTACTGGTCCACAAAGGTTTCGCCAGTTTCCAGCAGCAGAGTATCGCCGGCTCGCAGACATATGTCACCAACTTTGCCGCTGAGCCGTTGCCCGTCGCGATTTACGCTCAGAATGGCTGCCTGATAGTGGCTGCGAAAGGCACAGCCTTTCACGGTCTTGTTGATGCCGGGAAACTCCGGGCCAAGAACAACTTCAACGAGACATCGCTGGTGATTGTTTATATTCAATTTGTGAGCGTTGCCATGGGCCGGAGCCAGACCTTTAATGCGCTGCAGCTCCCGTGCGCAGGGAGGGGCACCAATAAAGCCCAGTAGATCGCCACTGTGTAGTTGCATATCGGGGCTGACAGCCGAGTAGAGCTTGTCTCCTCGCTGCACATCGGTCAGGAATCCGTGAGACAAACTTCGTAAGCCAGCCTGTTCGATGGTTTTTTGATGCAGCGGACTGCCCGTTGGGATCAGCATTTCAACGTAGTACTCACGCGCGTGTTCAACCTGTTCCGTTATTCCTTCACGCTCGGGGAGTAGATGGCGGCTGAAAAAGGCTAGGAAGACTGCCCCGCCAATGAGTAAGGGTATGCCAACCCAAGCTAGGTCGAAAATCCGCAAGTTCTCGTAGCCATGTTGCTGCATCATGCCGTGAACGACAAGATTGGTGCTGGTACCGATAAGTGTGCAGGTGCCTCCCAGAATCGCCGCGTAGCTCAGTGGAAGTAGCAGGCGTGACGGCGAAATTTTTAGCTTGCGAGCCCATTCCTGAACCGCCGGCAGCATCATGGCCACTACCGTGGTGTTGTTCAGAAAAGCACTGAGTAGCGATGTGGGCAGTATCATGCGCCACTGACTGGCAAGCTCGGTTTTGGGCCGCCCTAGCAAGCGGTTCGCAATCCAGTAAATTGCGCCGGTATCGCGCAGCGCAGCGGCGACAACATACAATACGGCCACTGTCATCAAGCCGGCATTAGAAAAACCGGCTAATGCTTGGGAGCTTGAGATAACGCCGCTGAGCAGAAGACAGGTCAGCGCGGCGAGCATGGCGACTTCAGCGGGGACGCGATTGCTGGCCAGTGCAAGCAAGGTGCCGAGAGTGACAACTAGGGTAATAACAATATCTGCGGACATGGCGCTCGCCTGAAGGGGGTAGAGCGGCGATAGTAGCGAGTTTCAAGGCGCCACAACAATGATTTCTGTGCGGCAAAGTACGCACGGGCAGCCAATAAAAAGGGCACAAGCCGTGCGGCTTGTGCCCTTCCGGAAATCGACTGTCAGTCTGTGTGTTTAGACTAGCTCAATCGCTGTGGCCAGAGCTTCGCCGCCACCAATACAGAGAGTGGCAACACCGCGCTTCTTGCCGTATTTCTGCAGGGCGTAAATCAGGCTGATGATTATACGCGAGCCGGTTGAGCCGATCGGGTGACCCTGGGCGCAGGCACCGCCGTGTACGTTTACTTTGGCGTGATCAAGGTCTAGACCTTGCATAGCCAGCATGGTAACCATGGCGAAGGCTTCATTGATTTCCCACAGGTCGACGTCGTCTTTTGACCAGCCGGTTTTGGCGAGCAGTTTTTCTACGGCTCCGATAGGAGCCGTGGTGAAAAGCTCTGGGTCGTGGGAGTTTCGGCTGTGGGCGACAATGCGCGCCAGCGGTTTGATACCGCGCTTTTCAACTTCTGCGCCACTCATCAGAATCAGGGCTGAAGCGCCGTCGCTGATTGAGCTGGAATTGGCTGCGGTAACGGTTCCGTCCTTTTTGAACGCCGGGCGCAATGTAGGAATCTTGTCGAGATTGGCCTTGCCGGGCTGCTCATCGTCTTTGATGGTGACTTCACCCTTACGGGTTTTGATGGTTACCGGAACCGATTCTGCATCCAGGCTGCCATCTTCAATCGCTTTTTGAGCGCGTTTGAGTGATTCAATCGCAAAAGCGTCCATGGCTTCGCGAGTCAGGTTATTGTCGTCTGCCGTTTTCTGGGCGAAATTGCCCATCATGCCACCCTGGTAGGCGTCTTGCAGGCCGTCGAAGAACATATGGTCCTCAAGGGCTTTGCCACCGGTACCGAAGCCACCGCGACCTCCCATTACTAGGTGTGGGGCATTGGTCATGCTTTCCATGCCACCGGCCAGAGCGATATCGCATGTGCCCGCCTTAATGGCGTCGTGTGCATAGATTGTTGTCTGCATGCCGGAACCGCACAGCTTGTTGACGGTAACGCAGCCTGTGGTTTTCGGAATGCCCGCACCTAGCGCTGCCTGGCGTGCCGGGCCTTGTTTGAGGCCGGCTGCAAGTACGCAGCCCATAATGACCTCTTCAATATCCTGAGCATCGATACCTGCGCGCTTTACCGCTTCAGCCATGGCAGTTGTACCCAGTTCGACCGCTGTGGCACCGCTCAGTGAACCCAGCAGACCACCCATTGGCGTGCGTGCACCGCTGACAATATAGACAGAATCCGAAGACATAATGCTATCCGTGTGTAGTTAACAGAAAAATGGAGGGCGCCCATTTAGCCATGACAGGCAACGGAAGACAAGTTGACGTAAGGGAAGGTGGGGGATTACAGGGCGGCGCAGGGCCGCCCGTTGGGCTGAAAATTCAGGCGGCTTTACTGTCCTTGCTGCCACTGTCATTGGCGTAAAACTGACTAAACCACTTGCGGAACTGATTGATGGGGCCGTCGCCGTCACAGAGGACGGGTTGCGGCCGGTAGACCTTGTGTTCCCAGATAGGCATATCCTGCTGGACCTGTTCGGCGACATTGTCGATGACGGCTTTTGACATCAAGTCTTGCCCAGCATTGAGATCCTTCGGCTGGGTAAAGACGAAACGTAGGTGAACCTCGTTGTCATTGATGGGGGTAACCGTGCCCATCATAAAGGTTTCAAATACGCCGCTAAACCGCTGCCAGGTCTGGCCCGGGCCGTTACTGGAAGTGTCGAGGTAGGATTCCCGGAATTTGGTGCCAGTGGTATCAATGGTGCCGTCGGGGAAAATTTCTGGCGCTTGGCTGACAAAGTGGGCGTGGCGCTGAAAGCCTTCGTGCTTCACTTCGCCTTTGGGAACATCCTTGCTGCCGTGGACATAGAGGAAGTGCGCAGCATCACAGCCGTTTTCAGCCGTTTCTTGAATGTGGGAGTGGAAGGTCCACTCATAGGTGCTGATATCGGTCCAGTCGCTGCTGTTGAGCTCGGGCAGTTCTTCTACCTCAAACAGGGGAGCGATCTGTTGGGGGTGGTACCAAACCCATACCGCCTGATTCTTTTCTACGGTGGGGTAGGCATAAATGCATTGCTTGCCATCGGCGACTTTGGGCGGCATGTTTTTCGCGTAGGGAACCAGCTCACAGGTACCCTCGCCGGAAAACTCCCAAGCGTGGAAGGGGCAGGCGATATTGTCACCGGCCACTTTCCCGCCGTAGCCCAAGTGCGCGCCCAGGTGGGGACAATAGGCGTCCAGCACTTTTGCTTCGCCGGATTCCGTGCGAAACATCACCATCTCTTTGTCAAAGTAGTGCAGTGGCTTCACGTCACCGGGCTGCAGATCACGTGACAGTGATACGCAGTACCAGCCAAAAGGGATGGGGAGTTTTGCCGTATTTTCCATGGTCAAGTCTCTCTAATTATCAGCTACGCAGAACCGTTAGTGGCTGCCGGCCGTGGTTGTTAGAACCAGGTCAATAATTTCGATTATCCGCCCTGTCAGGGCTAAAAGTACACACGTGTTACCCGATTCTGACGCGATCGTAATGTTTAGGCTAGCCCACTTTTCACAATTTGCGCGGCAGCGCACTGACCTGGGCGTCAAACAGTTTGCCGCGGACTTTTTTGCGGTAGTCGGCGGGGGACTCCCCATACTGGCGTTTGAACAGGCGGCTGAAATAACTGGGCTCGTTAAAGCCCGTGGTATGGGCGATATCCGCAATGGCTAAATTGCTCTGCTGCAGCAATTCTCGAGCGGTAGTCAGACGCACATTATTAATATAGTCGAGGGCTGATTGCCCGGTGGCGGCGCGGAAGCGGCGCTGGAAACTGCGCTCGCTCAAGCCGCTGTCGGCCGCCAGCGCACTGACTTTTATAGCCTGGCCAAAATGTTTGCGGATTTTGGACTGGGCGTTTGCAATGGCTTCATCTCGGTGCAGATCAGTTTCACCCACCCGGTAGGCGTGGGAGTGAAAGGGGCGCCGGATTTCTGGCGAGAATTGTCGCTCTACCCGGTGGGCGAGGGAAGTGCTCCACATTTCTCCAATAATATGAACAATCAGGTCGGCAATGGAATTGATGCTGCCTGCGCAGAAAATGCGCTCGGACTCGGTGATCAGATAGTTACGGATCAGTTGAACCTGTGGGTAGCGCTCGCTGAAGTCGTCAAAGTAATGCCAGTGCGTCGTTGCAGGCTGATCGTCGAGCAAGCCCGCTTCAGCCAGAACATAGCTGCCGGTGCCGACGGTGCAAAGCGTCGCACCGGCTTGGAATTGCTGTCTGAGCCAGTCAAACAATACAGACTCTTTGGCAAGCCCGCGCAGTGGATGACGCCAGCGGGTGGGGACGATGATCAGTTTGTATCGCCTCTTGTTGTCGATGGTGCATTCGGGGCTCAGTGCCAGTCCGCCCGCACACTGCACCGGGTCGTGGTTTAAACCCACCAGAAAAGTATTGGCGGTGGGTTGGCGCTGTAAGCGCAATTGATCAGCAACCGCGTTAAACATCTCAAGAGGCAGCGTGAGGCTTGAGGCCATCGCGTTTGGCAGCGTCAATAGAGCAATGTTTACCATGTCAATATGGCGTCGCATTTGTATTATAAAGTGGCGATTTTATACTAATATTCTGCGTGCAGCCTCCCTACAATGCGGATCGCTAAGGTATTGATTGCCTTTTTGACTGGCTGGTTGAAGGAGAACAATGTGGCAAGGTTGCCCGTAATTGTGGGATTTGGCGGTGTTAACCCGGCGGGACGAAGCTCTTTTCATCATGGTTTTCGTCGGCTGATTCTGGATGCGCTGCCCGATGCGAAAGTCCAGAGTACAATGCAAAGTCTGGCCGCATTGATGGGGGTCGAGGCCTCCGAGCAAGAGTATATCCTCGCCCATACCCTAGTGCGAAAAATTGAAGCGGACTGGTTTGATACCGAGGCTGTCCCCTGTAATAAAGTCATGCCACTGGCCCCGGTGGGAGACTCTCTAAGTTTTGTTACTCGTGCCAGAAACCTGCCAGATGCTATTCCGCCCCACTGGATCGTGACGGCGCTAGATGGCGGGCGCGTGCGAGTTGAATGCAGGGCTGAGGTTAATTTCCTCCTGCAGACTACCCGGCGCTGCGAGGTTCGCGCGGGCGGTATGTTACCGACGGGATTTCAGCCAGGCAGCCTTTACCCCTCGCGCAGTCATCCGCGCGGCTTACAGCTTTCGGTTTATGCGGCGTCGGATGCTGTTCAGTCAATAGGCATTCCCTGGGAGACGGTGGTGTCGGCGGTCGCGCCGGATCAGATCAGCGTCTATGCAAGTTCGGCGATGGCGCAGCTGGATGAAAATGGTAATGGCGGTTTGTTATCGGCGCGATTTGATGGCAAACGGGTAACGTCCAAGCAGGTTGCTCTGGGCTTGGCAGATATGCCATCGGACTTTGTGAACGCTTATGTGCTGGGCAATGTGGGTAATACCGGTCCCTCTCTTGGCGCCTGCGCGACGTTTTTATATAACCTCCGTCTTGGGGTGCAAGATATTCGCAGCGGCCGAGCGCGGGTGGCAGTCATTGGCGCCTCGGAGGCACCGATTACACCGGATATCATTGACGGCTACGCCACCATGGGTGCGTTGGCGACCGATGCCGCCATGATGAAACTTGATGGTGTCAGTGCGCTTGACGAGACAGCCTATCGACGTGTGTGTCGTCCCTTCGGCGAAAACTGTGGGTTTACCCTGGCTGAAGCTTCTCAGTTTGTCGTGTTGTTTGATGATGAATTGGCTCTGGAATTAGGCGCTTCCATCCACGGTTCTGTGCCGGATGTGTTTGTAAATGCTGACGGCTACAAGAAATCCATTTCGTCACCGGGAGTCGGTAATTATCTGACGGTCACCAAAGCAGCGGCGCTTGCAAAGAGCATATTGGGCGAAAAGGCTTTGCGCGAGCGCAGTTTTGTGCAGGCTCATGGCACTGGCACGCCCCAGAACCGCGTGACGGAATCCGAGATTCTCGATGAAGTAGCGCGCGCTTTTGGCATAGGGGAGTGGCCGGTGGCGGCCATTAAGGCGTACCTGGGGCACACGATATCCTCGGCCAGCGGCGACCAACTAGTCACGGCCCTGGGGGTCTGGCAGGAAGGCATTCTTCCAGGTATTCATACCGTCGATAAATTTGCGGACGATATTTCCTGTAAAAACCTGAGTCTGAGCCAGCAGCATCGCGAGCTGGATACCGATATTGCGCTCCTGAATTCCAAGGGTTTTGGTGGCAACAATGCCACTGCGACCGTGTTTTCGCCAGCGGCGACTCAGCGCCTGCTTGCAGCCCGCCACGGCAAGGCTGCGATGGCGGCCTGGCAACAACGTGAAGAAGCGGTGGCTGCTAGTGCTGCCGACTATGATGCCAGAGCCACCCGCGGTGCTGCTGAGGTTATC
>JBFKDP010000153.1:0-9286 GCA_041619575.1 Litorivivens sp. | reverse complement strand
TCCGCCATCTCGGCGCGCAAGGCGGCCGCTTTTCTGGGGCTGCCTACAAAGGCGACATAACTGGCTTCGGTCGAGAGGGCGGCCTTCAGGGCGGCGGCATCGCCCTTTCCCTGGGTCGAAACGACAATAAAACGCTCGCCCGGGGGCAAACTGTTGATGTACGCAGCTGTATGACTCTCAAGAAAATACTTTTCTCCTCGATATCGACTCCCGTCACGACGCTCGTGTTCTGCTTCAATGCGCCATTGGAACTGCGCGCCGACTCGGTTGGAAAGCGCAAATCCGACGGATTGCTGCTCAAGCCTCCTTACTTCTGATTCTTCACGAATTGTGTCCTGGTAGGCGTAGGTAGTCAGGAAATTGGTAGATTTTCCTGCGCGATAGCGGAGCTTTGTTTCAAACTCCTTTTCTCGATAATCATGGGGAATATTGTAGCGTGCCCGGCTGCTGGCGACATCGGCTTGGTTCTGAGAATCTCCTCCAATGTAGATGAATAGGTCTCTTGGTATTTTGTTATCCCGGTCCTCATACCGCGAGGAAATGTCCAAGGCCAGTCTTGGGCTAATTTTGTGATAGAACCCTAGTGTCGCACGCGTTATTTCTATCTCTCCCTCTAGCGAATTTCTAGGGAGTGGCGATGTAACGACCAGTGTAGGATTAGCGGTGTAAGGAAGGAAATTTTCATCTTGGTACATGAAACCAATGTCTAGGCTGCCCTGAAAACGGGATTGGGGAGTTAAGCGGGCACTTCCCGAAAAAAACATTTGATGGAATCGGTTGTCGGGTTCCAATGCGATAGCACCACGCCCGTCGGGATAGCCCGCTTCAGGTTCCCAGCCGTTTATCGCTGAAAACGGGTTCTGCCAACTTTGTTTTTTGTCTGCATTATTGAACTGTGAGTAGTGGTAGCCGACAGTAGCAGAATAGCGCTGATTCTGAAAACTCGCCTTAAGTCTTAATTCATCAAATTGAAAATCCACCGGTGTAGGCAGCGCTACGGCTCGCGGGTTTCCCCCGGTATTGCCGATCATACCGTAACGAACACGATTGCCCTCTTTTACCTCATGCTTGTAAGCTACATCAAAGGACCAGTTGTCTGGTGCCGATAGCCATTCATAGGAAAGCCGTAAACGCTTGCGTTCCAATGTTTCCTTTACCGTTAGCAACGGATCCGAGAGCCCGGTCAATCCCGCAGTAGTATTAGCGGCAACCCAATTGGAAGGTAATGTATGGTACTGCGTATCGGTATCAGTAAAGACTGTGTGACCGCCCTGACTACGGTTATGACTAAATTCCCTATATTCGCCATAAAAATTGAAGTTGCCGGCGTCAGATAGTTTTAACGCCAACGTTGGAATAGACAAGCCGATATTCTGACCGGTTAGAGACCAGCCCTTCCCATCAGTATGCGGCGAAGCGAGTTTAAATTCTAACGCCTGATAAGCGCCCTCCTCCTCAAGGCCATTATATTCACCGAACTTGAAATCACTGTCATTAACATAGCCGCTGCCGAACTGAACGAACCCCGTGAATGGTTCATTGGCACTGACTGTCGTTGCTGTTAAGAAAATGAGGTAGCAAACTCCTTTGCCCCGTATCAAGGTCGACATGACTGCCTCCTTTACCGCGTAAAGCGGATTCCTGAGGGATGGTTAGAGCCATGCACTTGGGTATGGCAGTTCATGCAATTTTTGGCCAGAACAGAATGACCCGCGCCATTTGGAGGGATACTGGTGCCGCTGTAATTGGTGCTAGGGTGATATGCAGCCATATGGCACTGTTGACATAGGAAAGGCCCGCGGGTGACCAGCATGGCCTGGTGAGCCGAGCCGTGGGGGGCGTGACAGTTTGTGCAGCTTTCTCGAACCGGCGCATGCTCCCATAAGAAGGGTCCGCGTTTTTCGGCGTGACAAGAGTAGCATGTGTCATTTATGGAACTTCTCAATAGCAGTGCGTCAGCGGCACTGCCATGTGGGTTGTGACAATCCTTGCAGTCCATCTGCCCTTCTGCAATCGGGTGGGCGCTCGTTTTGTTTATGTCAGCCCGGGTCTGGCGATGACAGCTGACGCAAAGTTCATTTTCTGTGCGTGTTTTAAGTAGCTTATCGCCCAAGGGGTTGTGCAATGAATGGCAGCTGCTGCACGCTACGCCAGCTGTTTCGTGCGGGCTGCCCTGCCAGTGGTTGCTAGCGTCTTTGCGGTGGCAAGAAAGGCATACCTCGTTCTGTCGGTCTGTTGGTGTATTGCTATTGAAACTGATGGACGTAGGTGAGGGTTTACCGTTCCTGTACTCTGTGAGGTGTCGTTGACTCGGGCCGTGGCAGGTTTGGCAGCCCCGCTTGTCTGAGCCTGATTCTAAGGATGTCCGACCGTGAACCGTACTCATTATACCATGCGCCGGTTTCACACCTTGGGCACCATGGCAGGCAAGACAAATTTGGGGGTCTCCCTTGGCATATTCCTTCAAGGGTGACCCATTCTCCGATGCAAACAATGTGAGGCTGACAAGACACAGGGCGACACACGCGACAAGAATGGGGAAGCGTTTAAACAGGATCGCTCTCTTAGCGATGGTAGTCTTTGCACACATAGCACCTCCTATCTACTAAATAAATGTCACGCTTTCACTATCGCTCTACCCTAAAGTTCTGAAGGTAAGGCCCAAATCCGTGATCCCCTAACCAGTAGCGGACGAGTTGATGTACTCCTCGGGTGGTCGCAGTTGCGCCCGTCAGCCCCTCAATTTCGTAGATAGCTGATGAGCTGCTCGCCGTGACATTGGCCCGGACAAGAGCTATGCGAAGTTTGCCCTGGGGGTCGCGCGCCTTCTTACCTTGCCATTTGTCGCGCCACTCTTTGTTATCGATGCGGGCGCCCAACCCCGGAGTTTCACTATGTTCGTGAAAGTTGATGCCCACAATTGTATTGCCATCGGCTTCAAGCCCAAGGTACCCATAAAGAGTAGATGCATAGCCTTTTCCGTGAACGGGTAACAGCAAAAACCGGACAACACCCTCCTGTTTTACAAGATAGACTACAGCGTGTTTTGCTCGGCGGCGTAGGTTTGCAAGGTCTTGCTCGGGAGGAATATCGACGCTCAATTCCGAAATCTTGGCCGCAGCGTGCGGGTCGAAGCGCTCAGCATCGATCGAGTCGGCGTATCGGCCCGATTTCAATTCCACCACCCTCGCCTCGACCTGCCTGGCATTGATAGACTGCAGCAAACCTTCTATACCCGGCTGCGCCTGAATCACAGCCATCAGGCTTTGTTGCTGCTCCTTTTCAAGATTTGCGACGTAACGCGGCTTCAATAATACGGTTGACGCGGTAACGACCATGCCACCAAATAAACCGACTGCACCTGCAACTAGCACAGTTTTTACTACGCTATCTTTGGAGAGGGCGCAAAATGATCGGTAGCGGTGGCGAATATTGTCGCTAAAGGAGGAATTAGCCATAGGCACTTAACCTGATTCCGCCACTTGCCAAGCCGATGTGCCGGGCGAGTTGAAGCATGCTACTAATCGGTAGCGGCAAAGAGCCTTTGACGAGGAAAGAACAAGGCATGGTTAACCTATCAGGTTAATTTATGCGCGAACCATTAGGTTTATGCCAAATAGATAGTAAAACCATGACTCAACGCTAGTGAGTTGCGTCTACAACCAGTGTAAATCAGACTAGCTAATCCCTCGTGTTTGAGAAATAGGTAACTGCACGTATCTATTCTTCCGCGGTTCTAACGTTCGTTAAGTATAGGAAATATTTCAAAAATAGCATTGATTGTAATTATGTAGCCGACATGAGGCTCCCTCTGAGAGGGTTACTCTGCCGTAAAAGTACGACCCAAAGCCAGAAAAATGGGGCAATAAGAAGCATTCGTATTATCCAGAAGAATTTAAGTTAGACGCAGTCAACAGGGTGCTGATCGAGGCCACAGCGTAGCGGAGTTTGATAGCCGACTCAGGAATACTACCCACAGTCCGTACACGTGGTTTAACAGGTACGGCCCGGAAGCAAGCGATTACCAAATCAATACAGACGAGCAGACTGATATCCGACGATGAAAAAAGAAGCTCTATTGGGTCAGGGAGGAAGGAGACATTAAAAAACCCGCCGCGTGCTTCGCCAGTAACCCCGAGTGAGGTACGCCTTTATTCGAGAGCAGGCTTGCGGGTCAAATTGAATGCATCGGCACATGAAATAATCAGGGCTGCGGGCACAAGTGGGCTATACGAAGCCTCGAGCGCCCTGTGGTGCCGCACATGTCGTAATACTAACCCTCAAAGACGGCTAATTAGCGATCGGTGTGAAAGCCATGGTCCGTTCATAGAATCCTAAACGATAGTTCGTCACTTGCTGGTGCTTGATTTCTACAACGGTCTCAATCGCGCTCGCGCCACAGTTGCGATTTGGATAGGCACGAAGCGAGTGTTGTCCGGCGGGTAGGTGTAGCTCAAGCAGCCTTCCTTGATCGATTGGCGCTATCTGTTCTTTGCCAATAGTGATCATAGGAATACACGCACTACCTCGCATGCCGGTATCACGGGTAATTACGAGCAGTCCCGTGTTGTCGCCGGGCGCACGATATTCTTCTGTTTTCCATAGGCCTGCCAGAACGTGGGTGGGGTTTCGAGTAGGCATTGTGCTAGTTGCGCAGGCTGACAATATCGCAACTGCGGTAAATACGGCAAATACTTTCATTTACTATCTCTCCAAATACACGTAAATGTATTATGACTACACTAGCTTCGCACTAACACCGCAAAAGTCCCAAAAACACATGCCCGATAGTAAATTATTCAGTTCTCGCTATTGCTGACTCTTCCCCAAAATTAAATAAGGGCTCCCAAACCTAATACCAGAGGCGAATGCCCAGAACTAGCTGGGTATCTTCAATATTTTCTCCCGCAGTTGCAGCATAATCGGCTTTTTTTCCGTACTTCTTGTTCCAGTTGATGCCGAGGTAGGGTGCGAACTCACGACCGATTTCATATCGCAATCTCAAGCCCGTTTCGATATCTGCAAGGCCTGAGCCCACGCCACTATCTTGATCATTATAACCGTAGGCATTCAATTCTACTTCTGGGCTTAAAATTAGACGCTGGGTAAACAGCAGTTCGTATTCAGCTTTCAGGCGTAACGCTGTGCGCCCGGAACTGCCGACAAATAAGGCAGCGTCGATCTCAAAGCGATACGGCGCAAGCCCCTGCAAAGCAATAACGCCCCACTCCCGGTCGGGCTCAGGTTTAAAGTCTTTGCGAATACCCAACTGAACGTCCCAGAAAGCAGAAATGGCACGACTGTATAAGGCCTGAAGCTCCAGCTCATCCCACTCGCCACTGTCGATAGTTCGTTTATCCTCAAATAGCCGATCGATGCTCTTTTAGCGTCGTGCTATCAATACTCTGCAAACACGGTTATTTGGCCAGGTGTCCCTTTGTCAGAACCTGTTGAGATTCCCGCCGCCAGCTCACCGGAAGCTCGATAGACAACGATGTCAGGCGTGTTCATGGTGTGAGCTTCCATTGGTCAGGCTTTCAGAAGACGTCTGCACGATTTCGACGGCCGTCGACGCCCGGCTTTAACGTTTGCAATAATGCCCGACGGCTCTTTGACAGAATATTTCCAATCCTGTCTAATGACGCCGCCCAATGGCATTTCACGCCTGTATCGAGGCCTACAACTGACCACCCGGGCTCATGGGCACAAAACGCCGCATCAAATAAGGCACACGCCCTCACATTTCATGATAAACGGTGTGCTGATCTACAGACGGATTAGGGAAATATTATGGTACACGCAGTTCGGCTCGCCTTCCTGCTTACGCTGGCGACCCTGGCAGGTTGTGACGACTCCAACGACGATACGCCCACCGGCACCAGCAAAATCGTCGTCTCCATCAAGTTCGCGGAAGTTGCGGAAGGTAACAGCGGCGACACCACAACACTAAGCTTCGCTCTGAATCTGAACGAGGCGACCACCGCGCCCGTCGACGTTACCTATAAGACCAGTGACGGCACGGCACTCGCGGGCACCGACTACACCGCCGTGAACGCCGGCATGGTCAGCATTCCCGCCGGGGATACTAGCGCCACGATTGATATCGACATTCTTGGCGATGACCGACTGGAAGACGACGACACCTTCGACGTTACCCTGTTGACGGTTTCCGATAACGCCGAATTAAGTATTATTCCCTACGCCACCGGCACGATCCTCAATGACGACCCGATCGCCCTGAACGACAGTGGTATCACTTTTGGTAGTACGGCGGCGGCCAACAATGCCAACTGCAGTGGTTCTTCCATCGCCGCGCAGGATTGCTCACTTGGACGTGACAACACGAACAACGATAACACCGACGGCCATGCGGGGTTTAGCTTTACCAAACTCGACAATACCGGGGCAGAACTCGCTGCCGCCGCCGCAAGTTGGAGTTGTGTGCAGGACGAGGTGACCGGACTGATCTGGGAAGTCAAAACCAATGATGGCGCGCTGCGCGATCGCAACTGGCGCTACACTTATTTCGATAGCAGTTTCGCGGATGAAGCGGACACGCAAAGTGATGGCGGAGCGGATCGCATCTGGGCCGGCCCTGTAGATGACGGCGCGGGTACGGGGCAGGATATCTGCGGATCCGCTGATTCCATCTGCACCACGGAATCCTTTGTAGCCTCAGTCAATGACGCCGGCTTGTGTGGTTTTAACGACTGGCGCCTGCCCACTCGGGAGGAATTACGCACCATAGTTACCTACAACGCCGTGGGCGCAGCGCCGGCCGTGGACAGCAGCTACTTTCCCAACATGGTTGATGCCGGTTCCGAATGGACATCCTCGCCGGTGCTGTCGACAAATGCCGGTGGCGCGCTGGTCAATCAACGCCACAGCTTGACAAATAACGATGCCCGCTTCACACCAACGTCTCTGGATGCAGAGGCAGGCATCCGACTGGTTCGCTACCGCGATTAACGAATCGGCACACTGGAATTGGGAGCATTTTGATGAAAACGAACATAAAAAGACTTTTCCTTGTCGTCCTGGCAACACCGCTGTTCGCTCTCGCGGATCAGACTTGCCTGACCACCGTGGAGCCCAGTACCGCCGGTACCGATTTCTCGCTGGACGAAGCGGATGGCAGTATCGTCACGCATACCCGTACCGGCTTAGTTTGGCAGCGCTGCCTGGCGGGACAGACCTACAATGACAACGGTACCAGCACAAACTTTGGTGACGACACCTGTGACGACTCGCCTGATTCGCTGACCTGGGAAGCCGCCCTGGCACTGGCTAACGCCGATCCTGTCTGGCGTCTGCCGAACGTCAAGGAATTGGCTACCATCAACGAACAGCGCTGCATTAACCCGGCTCAGAACACTGCAGTGTTTATAGACCAGTCCGATGGCCGCGACACTGGCTTTCACACGCTGTGGACCGCCTCCCCGTCCAGCGCGAATGCCACCGAAAGCTGGGTCTGGGATACCAGCGGCGGAAACAGCGACAGCCAGTTGCGCACAGGCACAGCCCAGGTACGCCTGGTACGTGACGGAAGCTAAACGCGCATAATCGCAGTGAACGTCTGCTAGACCTCAAGCGCTTCCTGGTGCAGCTCCGTGTTTATGCACTCAATAACTATGCGCAGCATTGATGTACTCCATGGGCCAGTGCTGCCCTGAATTCTGCCATCAGTGCACGATATTTGCATTTCACCAAGCTATTGGGGCCGAAACGTAGATAAACCTCTAGCACTCATTCAACAAGTGGATCGCACACCGGCCGCACGCCGAAGCCAGCGTGCTTCTAAATCAACTCCCCCTACCCAACAGTCTATTAACAGGTGGAACACTAGGCCGTAGTCAATATGACTAAAGCGCCCGTGAGCAGCTCTGCAGCGCTGACCGAATCTGTGAAATGCTATCCACTTCAGTACCAAACACGAACCCCAACGACTAACTGCGTATCCTCAATATCTTCACCCGCCAATACAGCATAATCAGCAGTATTGGCATACTTCTTCCTCCAATTGAGACCGAGATAAGGCGCTAACTCACGGTGGATTTCGTACCTAAGCCTCAATCCCGCTTCGATATCCGCAAGCCCGGAGCCTACACCAGTATCGCGATCATTATGGCCGTAGGCATTCAATTCCATTTCCGGGCTTAAAATTAGACGCTGAGTAAACAGCAGTTCGTACTCAGCTTTTAGCCTTAACGCCGTGCGCCCGGAACTACCGACAAATACGGCGGCGTCTACCTCAAAGTGATACGGCGCCAGCCCCTGAAAACCGATAACGCCCCACTCCCTGTCAGGCTCAGGTTTGAAATCTTTACGGAAACCCATCTGTACGTCCCAGAAGGAGGAGACAGCACGACTGTACAAAAGCTGAAGTTCCAGCTCTTCGCTCTGGTTGTCGACCCGCTCGCCTTCTGCTTTGAGCCAGAATTTATTCAGATCGTAGCCGGCCCAAGCTGCGCCCTCCAACACCAATGGATCGCCGCCTTCAGTATCACGTACTTCCAATTGATCCACTTTGCCCATAATCAGGAAGGGGTCATCTTTGCCGCCGGCAAGCGCTGCGTTACATACAAAGGCCGTTGCCAAAATCAAATATGAAACGCGACGAAATCTTCTGCTATAGGAAGGATTCATGAGCGCCCTCCTCTTTCCACCCTTACTTCACGCATCATACCGGGCATGTGATACAACAGATGGCAGTGGTAAGCCCAACGACCCAGTGCGTCAGCTGTGACCAGGTAGCTAATGGAGGATCCGGGCTGAACAATCACCGTGTGTTTTCGCGGGATATAACCCGCATCACCGGTCTCGAGCTCACTCCACATACCGTGCAGGTGGATGGGGTGAGTCATCATGGTGTCGTTAACGAGGGTGATGCGTACCCGCTCGCCGTAGCTCAGCCGTAGCGGCTCGGCGTCGGCAAACTTGATGCCGTCAACAGACCACATATAGCGGCTCATATTGCCAGTTAGGTGGAGCTGAATTTCGCGTTCCGGGTCTCGCTGGTCGAGAGTCGGGTAGAGGTTTTTGATATCCCCGTAAGTCAGCACCTTTCTGCCGTAGCGCTGTTGATGATCACGTAAACCCACTCCGGGATCGTGCAGTCCATTTTGCGGCGCTGGCGCGAGCATATCGACATGTGGTCCGTATTCGGTCGAATAATGCTTTATGGGGCTATTGCTGCCCTCGCCTGCACTGGCAATGGATTGCATACGGTGCTGACTATGATCCATCCCCTGCATGCCATGCATCTTGTGCATGCTGTGATCCATGC
>JBFKDP010000152.1:0-9376 GCA_041619575.1 Litorivivens sp. | reverse complement strand
CTCAAGGGGCAAGCTAAATTGCGGACTGTGCGCCAATTGAGTGGTTCCTTCTTTACGAATGAGTTTGTTGAGGGTGCGAAGGCCTAGACTTGGCCGCCTAAGCCCGGACAACAAAGCCCCGGTTTTTAGTCCGGTTTTGAGAATCCGACGCTGACCAATACGCAAACACATCGATACCACTGCAACCCCAGTATTCTCCGCTTTTTGAGAGGTGCCCCCGGCGCCCGATTATTGTACAATGCGCGCCTTTTCCAGCCGCTGCTGCCTATCACGGGGCATCCAGCGCCGACCTGACTACCCTGTGGGAGATCGCGAATGTTTTCAAAAGACATGGCTATTGCCGGATTTGACGATGAACTCTGGAATGCCATCCAAGAGGAAGAGGTGCGCCAGGAAGAGCACATCGAGCTGATTGCCTCTGAAAACTACACCAGCCCGCGCGTCATTCAGGCTCAGGGCACTGTGCTGACCAACAAGTATGCGGAAGGCTACCCCAAGAAGCGTTATTACGGTGGTTGCGAGTACGTTGATAAGGCCGAAGAGCTGGCCATTGAGCGCGCCAAACAGTTGTTTGGCGCCGATTATGCCAACGTCCAGCCGCACTCTGGTTCTCAGGCCAACTCAGCAGTTTACCAGGCCCTGTTGTTGCCGGGTGAGACTGTGTTGGGAATGAGCCTCGATGCGGGCGGTCACTTGACTCACGGTGCAAAGCCTAACTTCTCTGGCAAAATCTATAACTCAGTTCAGTACGGACTGAACCCCGAAACCGGCCTGATTGACTACGAGCAGGTAGAAGCTCTGGCTCTGGAACATAAGCCCAAAATGATCGTGGCCGGCTTTTCGGCTTACTCGGGCGTAGTCGACTGGGCGAAATTCCGCGAGATCGCTGACAAGGTCGGTGCCTACCTGATGGTGGATATGGCGCATGTGGCAGGCCTGATTGCTGCGGGTGAGTACCCCAACCCGGTGCCCTACGCTGATGTCGTAACGACTACTACTCACAAAACTCTGCGTGGCCCGCGCGGCGGCCTGATCTTGGCCAAGGCCAATGAGGCGCTGGAGAAGAAATTCAATTCTGCGGTATTCCCTGGTGGTCAGGGTGGCCCGCTGATGCACGTGATTGCAGCGAAAGCGGTCAGCTTCAAGGAAGCGATGGAACCTGAGTTCAAAACCTATCAGGCACAGGTGGTTAAAAACGCCAAGGCAATGGCCGCCACGTTTATTGAGCGTGGCATTAATATTGTCTCCGGTGGTACTGAAAACCACTTGATGCTGGTTGACCTGATTGGCAAGCCCTATACCGGTAAAGACGCTGATGCAGCGCTGGGCGAGGCCAATATCACCGTCAACAAAAACGCTGTGCCAAACGATCCGCGCTCCCCTTTTATTACCAGCGGATTGCGCGTTGGAACCCCCGCAGTAACAACCCGTGGTTTTAAAGAAGCTGAGTGCAGCGAGCTGGCTGGTTGGATGTGCGATGTGCTGGAAAGCCTGGAAAAGGGCAATTCCGAGCAAGTCATTACCGATGTGAAAGCCAAGGTGCTGGCAATTTGCAAGAAGTTCCCGGTCTACGCCTGATAGCGGGAGACGCTGTATGGGTGGCTGGATGATTTAAGCGGACCCCGCTTAGCATCTCCCGTCACCCGTTCGGCATTGAACGATCCGTGCTAAACTCCCGCCACTTATAGACATTTCGAGAAAGCCCATGCGCTGCCCCTTCTGCACGTTTGAAGACACAAAAGTCATCGACTCGCGCCTCGTCGCTGAAGGTGGGCAGGTGCGCCGCCGCCGTGAGTGTCTGTCGTGTGCAGAGCGCTTTACCACCTATGAATCGGCAGAATTGCTGATGCCCAAGGTCATCAAGAGCAATGACCGGCGTGAGCCCTTTGATGAAGAAAAACTGAGGGCGGGTTTGATGCGAGCGCTAGAAAAACGCGCTGTCAGCGTCGAAAAAATTGAAGCGACCATTACCGATATCAAGCGAGTTCTGCAATCCAAGGGCGAGCGCGAAGTGCCATCCTTGCAGATTGGCGAACTGGTAATGGATCATCTGCAGAAAATCGACCATGTTGCCTACGTCCGCTTTGCCTCGGTGTATCGCAGTTTCCAGGATCTGGATGAATTTCGTGCCGAGATTGATCGGCTGTCCAGCAGCAAGGCGGAGTCAGAGCCCCAGTCATGAACGTCGAGCCTGCCACGAGTGCTGCTGATGCGCGCTGGATGGCGATGGCTGTTCAATTAGCCGCGCGTGGCCGTTACAGCACGAGCCCCAACCCTCAGGTGGGCTGCGTCCTGGTGAAAGCGGGTGAATTGCTCGCTGAAGGCTGGCATCAGCGAGCCGGAGAGGCGCACGCTGAAATTCATGCGTTGGCTGCCTGCAAAGATCCGTCTGGCGCTACTGTCTACGTGACGCTTGAGCCCTGTTCTCATCACGGCAAAACCCCCCCCTGTGCCGATACACTGATCCAGTCTGGTGTTGCTCGTGTGGTGGTTGCCATGCAAGATCCCAATCCACTGGTTGCGGGGCGCGGTATTCAGCGTTTGCAGGATGCAGGTATTCGTGTCGATGTTGGCCTGCTGCAATCCGAAGCAGAGGCCTTGAACCCGGGTTTTATCCAGCGAATGCGTACAGGTATGCCGCGTGTGAGGGCAAAGTTGGCCATGAGCCTGGATGGGCGTACGGCTATGGCTTCTGGCGCCAGCAAGTGGATTACCGGAGCGGCAGCGCGTGCAGATGTGCAGCGACTGCGCGCGGGCAGTTGCGCCATCGTAAGTGGTGTGGAAACCGTGGCGATCGACAATGCGGCGTTGACAGTCCGGCCAGACGAGGCAGGCCTTGCCACAGAGCTTTGCAGGCAGCCGCTACGCGTTATTGTCGATTCGAAATTGCGAACTTCGCCTGAGGCGGCCTTGTTTCTTCGGGGTGGCCCCATTCTTATGGTGGCGGCGCAGAATGATACCCGGCGTCGAGCTGCGCTGGAGTCTGCGGGGGCAGAAGTGCTGGTACTGGCTGACGAAGAAGGGCGAGTGGACCTGCGTGCCCTGCTGAAAGAGCTGGGACGGCGTCAGTGCAACGAAGTGATGGTCGAGGCGGGTGCAACCTTGAGTGGTGCCCTTATGTCTCAGGGGCTGCTCGACGTGTTAACGGTTTATATGGCCCCGACCTTGCTGGGCAGTCAGGCTCGGCCGCTGTTGGCCATGCCCTTGGCGGATATGAAAGATCAGCGGCGGCTGCAGTTTGACGGCATGCGTGCTGTGGGTGAAGACTGGCGCATGGATCTCAGTGTCATGGGTGGTGACAACTGATGTTTACCGGGATTGTAGAAACAATTGGGCAAGTGCGAGCGGTCACTGACGTGGGTGGCGACAAGTCGCTGGCCATCGCCGCACCAAGGCTCGATTTTTCAACAGTCAAACTAGGTGACAGTATTGCCGTTAACGGGGTGTGCCTGACTGTCACTCAATTAGAGGCAGAGGGTTTTCATGCGGATGTCTCGCGTGAAACCCTGTCATTGAGTTCGCTGGCGGCGGCAAAAGCAGGCATGGACGTGAATCTGGAACGGGCGATGCCGGCTAACGGACGCTTTGATGGCCATATTGTCAGTGGCCACATTGATGGCACCGGGATTATCACTCAGCGATACGAGGACGCGCGCTCGATTCGATTGAGTGTTGCCGTACCGGAGCCCTTGCGATGCTATACGGCGCACAAGGGCTCCATTTCTATTGACGGTGTCAGTCTGACAATCAATGCCCTGTCAGCTGACGGGATTGAGCTTAATATCATCCCCCACAGCGCCGAACGGACAATTATTCGAGACTATCAGCCTGGTTCGCTGGTCAATCTTGAAGTGGATATTATTGCTCGCTACCTGGAGCGTTTGCTCCTGGGCGGCAAGGCAAAGAAGACATCAATTGACGAGGCCTTCTTGGCCGAACACGGATTCTTACGCGGTCGCGGTTAAGCGCTTGCGAGTTAACAGGTTGGGAGATTATGAGTTTAAACACCATTGAAGAATTGATTCAGGATATACGTCTGGGCAAGATGGTTATTCTGATGGATGACGAAGATCGTGAAAACGAAGGCGATCTGGTGATGGCCGCGGAGTGCGTGCGTCCTCAGGATATTAATTTTATGGCAACTCACGCGAGGGGATTGATCTGCATGCCGATGACGCGCGAGCGCTGTGAGCGTTTGGGCCTGCCGCTTATGGTAGATCGCAATGCCTCGGGTTTTGGCACCAAGTTCACCTTGTCCATTGAAGCGAAAGAAGGTGTGACCACGGGTATATCGGCAGCTGATCGTGCTCAGACCGTTCGTGTTGCGGCGGCCAAGAATGCCGTTGCGGCCGACATTGTGCAGCCGGGCCATATCTTTCCGCTGATGGCTGAGCGCGGTGGTGTGCTGACCCGCGCCGGTCACACTGAGGCGGCCTGTGATCTGTCGCGCTTGGCGGGCTTCGACCCCTCTGGTGTAATCTGCGAGATCATGAATGACGATGGTTCTATGGCGCGCCGGCCTGATCTTGAAAAATTTGCCGAGCGCCACGATCTGAAAATCGGCACGATTGCTGACTTGATTCACTATCGCGTGGTCAATGAGCAAACCATTCACAAACTGTCCGTTGAAACCATTAATACGGATTTTGGCGAGTTTCAGCTGCACAGCTATAAAGACGACGTCAGCGAAGATATCCACTTTGCCGTGGTCAAGGGCGACATTGATCACGAAGCCCCTTGTCTTGTGCGTGTGCACTTGGGTGCCTCAATTCGCGATCTTTTACACGTGCAATTGCCTGGCGAAAACACCGGTTGGAACATGAATCGCTGCCTGAGCCGCGTATCGGAAGAAGGTGGGGTTGTCGTACTGCTGGCCAACCGAGAATCACCAGATGACCTTCTGGCGAGCCTGGATATTGCACGGGGCAAAACCCCTGCACCGCTGGGTGACAGTGCCCAGCACCAGAATACTTACCTGAACGTAGGTTTGGGCTCGCAGATCCTGCGAGATCTCGGCGTTGGCAAAATTCGCCTGATGGGTGCGCCAATCAAGTATAATGCGATTTCCGGCTTTGATCTGGATATTGCCGAGTTCGTCAGCGCTGACGGAACGATTACGCCCGCAGAGTAATTGCGGTTCCATTGCAGATAAAGAAACAGGAAGAATCATGAGTACAAACAAACCCATCGAAGGGGATTTTGCTAACTGCGCTGGACGCTATGCCATTGTGGTCGGTCGCTGGAACGCCTTCGTGGTTGAAAGCCTACTGGAAGGTGCTAAAGACACCCTGCGTCGTCATGGTATTAAAGAAGATGACGTCACGGTTGTTCGCGCTCCGGGTGCCTTCGAGATTCCACTGGTCTGTCAGAAAGTTGCCGAGACCAAGAAGTACGATGCCATCATTGCACTGGGCGCGGTTATCCGTGGTGGTACGCCACACTTTGAATATGTTGCGGGCGAATGCACCAAAGGTTTGGCGCAGGTATCTATGCAGTACGGCCTGCCCGTGTCATTTGGCGTGCTAACTGTTGATACCATCGAACAGGCCATAGAACGTGCTGGCACCAAGGCCGGGAATAAGGGCGAAGAAGCCGCTCTGTCCGCGCTGGAAATGGTTAGCCTTCTCAAGAACATTGGTTGAGGTCGCATGTCGTCAGCAGTAACAGACAAGAACCTCCCGGCGCTGCGTCGCAAAGCGCGGCATTATGCTTTGCAGGCCCTGTACCAATGGGAAATTGCCAAGCAGCCTATCAATGAAATTGAGGCCCAGTTTCTCGTCGACAATGATATGAAAAATGTCGACACAGAATATTTTGGCGAATTGCTGCACGAGATTCCCGCCAATCTGAATGATCTGCATGCGCAGTTTGAACCCCTGCTGGATCGTAAGTTGTCAGACCTAGACCCCATCGAGCTGACACTCTTGCGCATGGGTGTTTACGAGTTGCTGCACCGCATTGATGTGCCCTACAAAGTGGTGATTAATGAATGCATCAACCTCGCAAAACGCTTTGGTGCAACGGATGGCCATCGCTACATCAACAGCGTGCTCGATAAAGTGGCCATGACAGCCCGTAAAATTGAAATGGCAGCCGGCCGAAAATAAGGCTTTATGGCGCTCTCCGAATTTGATCTGATTCAGCGCTTTTTCGCTCCCTTCGCAAGCACTCCTGCGGTTGTCACCGGTATCGGTGACGATTGTGCCGTGCTTTCCATCAGTCCCGATCATCAGCTGTGCACATCCATCGATACTATGGTGGAGGCGGTACATTTTCCGAAAGATGCGCCCCCCCATGGGTTGGCATGGCGCTGTCTTGCGGCTGCGGCAAGTGACCTTGCTGCCTGTGGCGCCAGGCCTTTGGGTTTTTGTCTGGCGCTGACGCTGGAGAAGGCCGACGAGGTTTGGCTGGAAGCCTTTGCTAGTGGTCTGTCGGAAGCCGCAGAGTTTTTCCAGATGCCGCTGCTTGGTGGGGATACTACCCGCGGCGGCCTTGCCCTGTCGGTGCAGGTTATGGGCGAAGTTGCCTCAGGTGCAGCCTTGCTGCGCTCCACGGCAAAACCCGGGGATCAGGTTTGGGTTACCGGGTCACTGGGGGACGCGCGCGCCGCGCTGGATTACCTTGCCAGTCCGCCTGAGTTGAATGACTTTTACGATCGCTATTACTACCCGAAACCACCGCTGCGTTTTGCGCAGACCTTGGTAGGCCTTGCGAGTGCAGCAATTGATATCTCCGATGGCTTGCTTGCGGATCTGGGTCATATTCTTGAGGCCAGTGGGGTCGGAGCTGATATAGCCGCTGCAGACCTGCCGCTGTCGTCGGCCTTGATGCAAGGCTACTCCCGGCAGGAGGCAGCTGCCTACGCCTTAACCGGTGGCGATGATTACCAGCTTTGTTTTACTGCACCCCGCGCTCACTCCAGCAAGCTGCAAGTCTTGGCCGATGACCAACACATCCAGTTGACCTGCATCGGCGCGATTACCGAGCAGCGTGGCATTCGTTGCACCGATTCTGCAGGTCAGCCCATCGAACACGACACACCCGGATACAGGCATTTTTCATGAATCGCTACGCGCTGTGTAAGAACCCCATCCAGCTGGCCAGTTTTGGCTTTGGTTCGGGCTTGTCGCCTAAAGCCCCGGGGACTGTGGGTACGGTGATGGCTATCCCCTTATGGCTCTTGCTGCAACAACTGCCGCTGGCGGCCTACGCTGGAGCACTGCTGCTGACCTTTGCCTTTGGTGTGTTCTGCTGTGGCTATACCGCCCGGGCGATGGGAGTGCACGATGATGGCAGCATCGTCTGGGATGAATTCGTCGGCTTCTGGATTACCATGGTTGCCCTGCCTGCGGAGCCGCTCTGGATACTGGCCGGTTTCGTACTCTTCCGTTTTTTCGACATTCTCAAGCCCTGGCCAATCAAGTGGCTCGACAAGAAGGTGCATGGTGGCTTTGGGATTATGATTGATGACGTGCTGGCCGGGATCTTTGCGGCCGCCATACTCCATGCCGTGCTCGCATTTGCCGTCTGAGCCGCTACCCTGCCACTACCACTCATGTGGCTGGCTAGCATCACTGGTTGCTAGCTTGGCGGTGAAGGACTACACTTTCCTCTCTTGTCGGGGTGCCCGGGCTAGCTAGCTCAGGCTGAGACTGACCCGCTGAACCTGACCTGGATAATGCCGGCGTAGGGAACAAGAATATTCACTTGCGGCGTGTTCTTCGCTGCTTCTTGTCCACCTCGCCGTTGCAGCCAAAAGCCATAACTTGCTTTCGGGTCAACTACTTACTATTTGCGAGGAAGCCATGCCATCTTCAACTGAATACCATTTTTTAAGCGAAACTGCCCAGGTCGATCATGACTCGGTGCAGCCCTTTCCGGCATCCCGCAAAGTTTTTGTTGAAGGCTCTGAACCGAGTATTCGCGTTGCGATGCGCGAAATTCAGCTCACCGCAACACCGGTAGCGGGGCCCGGCGGCGAAACCCGCCTTGAGCCCAATGAGCCGGTTCGGGTCTACGATACGTCCGGGCCCTATACCGATCCTGAGGCCAATATCGATATTCGCAAGGGGCTGGCGCCACTGCGCGAGGGCTGGATTGAGGCGCGCGGTGACACTGAGCTGCTGACTGGTGACAGTTCTCAATACACTCGCGCGCGAAATGCCGACGTCAGCCTTGAACAACTGCGTTTTGATTTAAAGCGTAAACCGCGAAAAGCCAAAGCAGGTGCGAACGTCTCGCAGATGCACTATGCGCGCCAAGGCATTATTACGCCTGAGATGGAATATATTGCTATTCGGGAAAATATGGCCCTTGCTCAGGCGAAAGAGCAGGGTGTGGCGCAGGATCAGCATCCGGGTAATGCTTTTGGTGCCGCGATTCCCGATGAAATTACGCCGGAATTTGTTCGCGAGGAAGTGGCGCGTGGTCGTGCGATTATTCCCGCCAATATCAACCATCCCGAACTTGAGCCGATGATTATCGGGCGAAACTTTTTGGTTAAGGTGAACGGCAATATTGGTAATTCGGCTTTGGGCTCTTCCATAGAAGAGGAAGTTGCCAAGCTGACCTGGGGTATCCGCTGGGGTGCCGATACTATGATGGATTTGTCGACAGGCAAGAATATCCACGAAACCCGTGAGTGGATAGTACGCAATTCCCCCGTGCCGGTAGGTACAGTGCCAATCTACCAGGCGCTGGAAAAAGTCGATGGGGTTGCCGAAGACCTGACCTGGGAAATATTTCGCGATACTCTCATCGAGCAGGCTGAACAGGGTGTCGATTACTTCACGATCCACGCCGGCGTATTGCTGCGTTACGTACCCATGACCGCCAAGCGGGTAACCGGCATTGTCTCTCGCGGTGGGTCGATTATGGCCAAGTGGTGCCTGTCCCATCACAAGGAAAACTTCCTCTACACCCACTTTGAAGACATCTGCGAGATCATGAAGGCCTACGACGTTTCCTTCAGCCTCGGTGATGGCCTGCGCCCGGGTTCTATCGCCGACGCCAATGATGAAGCGCAGTTCGGAGAGCTGGAAACGCTGGGAGAACTCACGCAGATTGCCTGGAAGCATGATGTGCAGGTCATGATTGAAGGGCCCGGTCATGTTCCGATGCACATGATCGAAGAGAATATGAAGAAACAGCTTAAGCATTGTGATGAAGCGCCGTTCTACACGCTTGGGCCACTCACTACAGATATTGCGCCCGGCTATGACCACATTACCTCCGGTATTGGTGCGGCCCAGATCGGATGGTATGGCTGCGCGATGCTCTGCTATGTAACGCCCAAGGAGCATCTGGGATTGCCAGACAAGGAAGATGTTCGTGAAGGCATCATTACTTACAAGATTGCGGCCCATGCCGCTGATCT
>JBFKDP010000151.1:0-9450 GCA_041619575.1 Litorivivens sp. | reverse complement strand
AACGCTTCTGGTTGAACCCCGATATGGTCATGTGTCATTTTGTGGATATCAGCATTCAGGATGCGGAGCGGGGCATGGTACCGGTGGCCCTGCTTAAATCACTGCGCGAAGAGTGGTCGTCGCTCAACTATAGCCGCAACGCCAATTTCACTGCCAAAGATGCCTTTCACGAACACCAGGCCAACTGCCTGAGTTTCAGCGCCATGGTGGTCAGCATGATGCGTCACGCCGGTGTGCCGGCACAGTTCCAGCGGGTTGAGGCTGACCCAGAATGGGATATGGATGGCAACTCTGTGGTGGCTGCACTGCATATCAATGCGGTGATTTTTCAGAACGGCAAGCAGGCTGAGGTCGACTGGTTACCCCGTCGAAATGCGTCCGCCAATGAAAAAAAGTTCATGCTCAATGACGACGAAGCATTGGCAGAGTGGCACAACAATCTGGGTACGGAAGCGCTGCTAGCAGGCGATTTGCCTCTGGCCTTTGCCGAGCTGAGTCGAGCGCTTCGCCTGGCCCCGGACGCCGCCCATATCTGGGTGAACCTTGGCGTGGTCTATCGACGTGTTGGCTTGAAGACACATGCAGAGGCCGCCTGGCTTATCGCGCTGGAGCACAATATGCGACAGCAACAGGCAATCAGCAATCTCCAGAGGTTATACCAAGCTCAGGGGCGGCAGGATCTGGCGGCTGAGTTGGATAATCTGATGCTTTACTACCGCAAGCAGAATCCGTATTACCATTTTCAGATGGCCCAAAAGGCCGAGAGGGACGAGCGCTTGGAGGATGCCTTGGGGCACCTGCGGCGGGCGCAAAAACTCCATCAGGACAGTCGCTTTGAACAAATGGCCGAGCGTCTGCGCAAGGCCATAGACGAGTCGTAGTCTCGCCTACAGTCTGTGCAGTCGAATTCCCACCGTTGTAATTTGCCGGTTTATGATCTGTCTGACGGTGAATTCAACCTGATTAAACGCTACGCTGTCGCCGATCACGGGTCTGCCATAAAAGCGCGCATGTAGGTATTCGGCAATTGTTGATTCACTATCGGCTGGGTCTACCGAGAAGCCATATGCCTTGGCCAGCTCGCCCACTTTTGCATCGGGAGACAGTGTAAACTCCCCAAAGAAAGCATTGCTGTGCTGGCGCTTGGCCAGCAGGTCTGAATCGGCAAACAGATTGCCAATGGGGTTCTCCGCATCGCTCGACAGGGCAATAAGGTAGTCAGTTTCGGACAAATCCTGGGCCGATTTCGGGCGGATAAACACGCCATTTCTGACCACACCCACCAACTGTGTGCCCTCTGGTAGCGGGAGTTCTGAAGCTTTGCTGCCATCCGCTTTGCAACCCGCGATGACTTCGTAGACGTGCAGGCAGCTATCGTGGGCGGTGGGCAGCGACATTTTTAGGTGATCCGGTTCTTCCACCGGTTTTGGGAGCTGTATCTGCAGCATCCGCGCCAGTGGCGCAATCGACCAGCCCTGAAGTACCAGGGAGATCAGTACCACAAAGAAGACCAGCTCAAAATAGGTTTCTGTATTCTCCAACCCGGCAAGGGAGGGAAACAGGGCGAGAATAATGGGCACTGCGCCGCGTAAGCCGCACCAGCTGATAAACAACTGTTCTTTGACGGGAAAATGAAAAGGCAGTAAGGACAGCCAGACCGCGACCGGGCGGGCGATAAAGATCAACACCAATGCAACGCCGGTTGCAGGCAGTATGATCGGAACCATATGGCTGGGTGTGATCAACAGGCCCAAAACCAGAAACATGCCTATCTGGCTCAGCCAGGCCATTCCGTCATGAAAGCGGTGAATATCGCTGCTGTAGGGAATCGCTGCATTCCCGATCAGTACGCCGACCACGTATATGGCGAGAAAGCCGCTGCCGCCGAGAATACTTGTCAGGCCAAAGACACTTAAGCCGGCGGCCAGAGCGAACAACGGATAGAGTGAAGTTGCCAGGTTCAGCGTGTTGAGAAGGTAGGTCAGGCTTTTGCCGGCAAGGTAGCCTATCAATAGGCCCAGCCCCATTTGTTGAATAAGAGCAAGGCCAATGGCGAGGCCGACAGTGTCTTGCCGAGCGATCAGGAACTCTACCAGTGTGACCGTCAGGAAAATGGCCATCGGGTCATTGGTGCCTGATTCGATTTCCAGAGTCGCGCCAGTTCGTTCTTTGAGTTGCAGGCCTGCTGATCGCAGGAGGCTAAAAACCGCAGCAGCGTCGGTGGAGCCGACAATAGCGCCAATCAGCATGGACTCGGCTACGCTGAGTTCCAATATCCAATATACAGCCAGCCCGGTGATCGCGGCGGTCACAACCACGCCTAAAGTTGCCAGCGATAGTGCAGGCTTCAGGCTGACACGGAAGGTGTCGATGCGAGTGCCTAGGCCACCGTCTAGAATGATGATGGCCAATGCCAAATTGCCCAGCAAAAAGGCGAGACCAAAGTCGTTAAACTGAATGCCGCCGGGACCATCTTCACCGGCGAGCATGCCCAGAATGAGAAAAACCAGCAATATCGGTGCGCCGAGTTTGCGCGAAACAATACTGGCAACGACGCTCAGTAGGGCCAGCGATGCGCCGATAAAAATTAAATGGTTCGACAAATCCAGTGTCATACGAAGATCGTGTTCCTCAGCTTCTGTGCGTGGGCGCAAGGCATGGCGGTGATTAACCTTTGAAATCAGTGATGCCTACTCATCGTTGGTCTGCCAGTCATTCCCCCCACGACAATCGCAACCCGCAGCCCGCAGGCTGCGGGGTAGTAGTCAGGGTAGCAGCTGCAGTTCTTTGTCCGTTTCTTCTCGACTCGGCTGGAGTTGCTTCAGCCCTTTTTGGAGGCGGCGCTGCCCCAACAGGTAGACGATAGGCGCAGCAATCAGTATCGATGAACTCGTTCCAATTACAATACCAAAGAGCATCGGCAATGCGAAGCTGGTAACTGCACTGCCACCGGCAACAGCCATCGGCAATAATGCCAGAAACGAGGTCAGCGACGTGAAGATTGTTCGCGTCAAAGTGGCATTGATGCTGTCGTTCAATACCGTGAGCAATGGGCAGTCAGGGTTCAAGCGCAGATTCTCGCGTATGCGGTCAAACACGACGACCTTGTCATTGATCGAATAGCCAATAAGTGCGAGAAGTGCTGCTACCGCTGAGAGGTTGAATTCAATACCCGTCAGGGCCAGAAAGCCGATGGTTTTGGTGAGATCCAATGCAATGGTCAATGTGGCTGCAAGCGCAAAGTGTGATTCAAAACGAATCCACAAGTACGAGAGCAGCCCCGCGCCAGCAAGCAGGATGGCCAGAATGGTGTTTTCTGCAAACTGCCCGCTGATCTTTGGTCCCACCATTTCAACGCGGGGAAAGCTGGCGTCTGGTAGTACCTGCTTGACCGATTGTTTCAGTAGTTCAACCGAGCTTCCGCTGGCGACTTCGTGTTTCAGTTCAGCAAGGTTATTACTAGGCAGCCTTACCAGGTATTGCCCCGTTTCATCAAACTCGACGATAGACGAGGCGGCCAGAGGTGTGTCTTGCAGCGCTGCTCTGACTTGCTCGGTAGAACTGTTGGGTGCCTGAATTTCGACGGCTGTGCCGCCGCTAAAGTCAACGCCGTAATGCAGGCCCGGAGAAAAGAATAAGGCTATTGATGCGATGGACAGCAGGGCTGAGCCTATCAGGCCAAGGCGGCGTCCACGCATAAAGTTAATGGCGGTGACGTCTGGAATGCGTGATTGCAACCCACCCGGTTTCAGGGCTTGTCGTCGTTTGCCCCGCACGTGCCAGCCCATAATCTGGCGTGTAACGGCCACAGCCGTGAACAGTGAAGTCAGCAGACCAACAGCAATGGTGACCGCAAAGCCCCGCACAGGTCCGCTGCCGAACATAAATAGAAGGCTAACAGCGATCAATGTTGTCAGGTTGGAGTCCAGTATTGTGGCAAAGGCGCGTTCAAATCCCTGACGCATTGCAGCTTGAGCGGAAACCCCCTTACGGCTTTCCTCGCGAATTCTTTCGTTGATGAGGATATTGGCATCGACCGCCATACCAATGGTTAGAATAATGCCGGCGATGCCCGGCAGGGTCAGGGTTGCCCCCAGCAGCGTCAATACCCCGATCAGCAGGCTGATATTTATACCTAGTGCGATACAGGCGATCAGCCCCCAACTGCCATAGGCAAGCAGCATAAACGCGAATACTAGCAAGGCGCCGGCAATGCCGGTTGTCAGTCCCATCTGAATAGCATCGCGGCCCAATTCAGGACCGACGGTTCGCTCTTCAACCACGTCGAGTTTGGCGGGCAGAGCGCCGGCTCTGAGCAGTAATGCTAAATCAGTGGCTTCCTGAGTGGAAAAGGAGCCACTGATTTCGCCGCTGCCTCCGCTGATGACGCCGCGTATCACTGGCGCGGTAATAATGCGACCATCGAGTACAATTGCGAGCGGCCGACCGATATTGTCGCGCGTCATGGTGCCGAATTTGCGGGCGCCTTCATTGTCTAGTCGGAAGGTAACGACTGGCTGGCCGTAATCGTTGTTAAAGCCTAACTGAGCGTCGCTAATATGCTTGCCTTCCAAGGCAACTTCTCGCTCAAGTCTCATCATCGAGCCACTATCATCCTTCAGTGTAAAGTGGTCGATACCATCCGGCAGGCTGCCTTTTGCCTGCCAGTGAAAGGTTAGCTTAGCGGTGGTTCCCAAGAGCTCACGAATCTGTTGGGGATTGTCGACCCCGGGCAACTGGACAAGAATGCCGCTTTCGCCCTGAAGGGTGATGCTCGGCTCTACCAGTCCTGACTCGTTCAGACGTTTGCGTAAAATTTCCAGACTGCGTTCAATCGCATCGGCAATCAGCGCGTCTTTGTGAAAAGCCTTTGTCTCCAATTCAACTGCACCGCTTTTTTCGTGCAGGGAATAGGGGGCTAGTCCGGTATCGCTACTGATAGAGTCCCAGGCCAGCTTGCGCACTGCTGCCAGTTGCAACGCGTCCTTCGGTGTAATGGTGATTGTGTCAGCGCTTACCTGCGGTTTATCGATGGCTACGCGATTGCGGCGCAGCTCAGTGTTTAGGTTGCCAGCGACCATTTCATTGTGGGATAGCAGTAGCCCCTGTGTGTCGATTTCAAACAGTAGGTGGGAGCCTCCACGCAAATCGAGGCCCAGCGTCAGTGTAGTGTTTTGGTACCAGCCGGGAAGGTGCTTGGAAACGGTGGCGGGAAGAATATTCGGCAGCGCGCATAGCAGACCGAGCACAATGACCAGTACATAAACAATGCCGCGCTTTTGCGATGGTGAACGATTCATATATAACCCTCAATAGGGCCGCAGTCAGATCGCTGCTGGCCCCACAGTCACTAGAAATTTGCTTTGTTGGAGAGGAGGGTCAGGCGGTGGGTGGTTCGCGTGAGGCGGGTAGTCGGTAGCGATCGCGCGATGCGATAAAGCGCTCGGGTTGCTGATACTGCAATACGGAATCGAAGTTGCCATCGGCAAATGTGCGTATGGCTGTGGCACTGGCAGCATCACCGCAGTCTGAGTCGCCACCTGCATTTTCCAGCAGGCAGAAAACGCGGATAGCTGAAAGACTACCTGTAGTGGGAAACTTCGATGATGCCTCTGATGCAATGTTCGCCGCTGAATAATCTGCGCTGCTGAACAGTTGGCTGCCACCGGCTGCAAACAAAAGGCACAGCAAGAGCGCCATTGATTGCAGTGGCATTTGCGGCGAGTAACCCTGTCTGGAACGGAAGCTGAACATGTTTACCTTGGGATGCCTGCCCGACAACCGGACAGAAACTAGGCCTTTACTTGCTAGCCCACACGAGGGCTGCCAGTGGCAGTAAAGTGTAAGACCAGGTACGCGGAATGCAAGCACTATCAATGCGAATAGTGCGCGCGTTAGCCTGAAGGGTCTTAACAGCCTACGACAAAGCTTGCGATCGTGGTAGCACTTCCGCCAAGATTCAGTGTCTGCACCCGTTTGGCATTGGCAATTTGGCTGGCGCCCGCGCTTCCGGTAACTTGCCGTGCTGCATCGGCGAGCATGCGAACACCGGTTGCCCCAACCGGATGGCCTTGACCGAGCAATCCGCCACCGGGATTGATGGGGATACTGCCGGTACGGCTGATGCGTCCATCTTCAATGGCTTGCCAGCTTTGTCCCGGCGAAGTAATGCCGAAGTGATCTATGGCCATATACTCGGTAATGGTAAAGCAGTCGTGTGTTTCGATAAGGTCAATCTGGCTGGTATCGCTGATGCCAGCACGGCGTTGAGCGTCCTTAATGGCTTTGCTGACGTGTGGGTATATCAACGCCTCATGCTCGCTTAGGGCAAATTTATCTCGCTGTCGCATGGTCGCCGTTGTGTGCCCCCAGCCGAGGATGCGGGGTAATGAGTCGACATTTGCTTTAAGCTTGCGCGCACCGGCTTCACTGACGAGTACAAGGGCTGCTGCGCCGTCGGTAAAACCGGCGCAATCGCTGCGGCGCAGACGGCCTTCCACCGGCGGATTGTGTTCATTGCTGGCGGCAAAGCTGTCGCTGCTAATCTGCCAGTCACGTGTCTGCGCGCGCGGGTTGTCTTTGGCGTTAGTCAGGTTGATCTTGCCAATCTCGCGCATTGCGGCTTCGTTCAAACCGTAGCGACGCTCATATTCGGCGGCAAGCCCGTCAAACATCCAGGGCCAGCAGAAGCGCGCGGCGTCAGATTCCTCGCCGGCCCAGGCGGCGCTCGCCATATGCTTGGCTGCGATGTCGCCCCCTAGGTGACGTTCCTGTTCTACACCGACTACCAAGATGCAGTCGTAGCGCCCGGCTTCTATTTCTGCCATGGCAGCAAGAATGGCCATGCTGCCCGAGGCGCAGGCGGCTTCGTGACGCGAGATGGGCAGGCCGTGAAAGGCCGGGTCAACCGCCGCCAATACTCCACCGAGTTGGCCCTGACCATTGGTGAGTTCGCCGATAAAGTTGCCAACATGGGATGACTCGATTGCGCTTGCGGGAATTGAGGCAGAGTCGAGTACGTCAGCGACGGCTGCGCTCATAATCTCAAACAGGCCGGCGTTTTCTCGCCCCCAATGGCGGGCAAAATCGGTTTGGGATTGTCCGAGGATAAAAACGCTTTTACTCATCATGCCTCCTGTTCGCGGTGTTACCAGCGATAGGTGAATTGGGCAGCCACGCTGCGCGGACGCTCGAGAAAGGCATAATGACCAACGCTGCCAAATACGCTGTTGGCCAGTGCCATACTGTTGGCGTAAGTGATAACAACTTCATCGGTCAGGTTCTTACCGATAATAGCCGCTTCCCAGCCCGCGCCGACGTCCGCTAGAGACAGTCGCAGGTTAACCTTTTCATAGCCATCCTGCAGCAGACGCGGATCGAGGTCTTGAGTCGGGTTGTAGTCGTCCGTAAATACAATGTCGAGGGAGCTGCTGAACTCGAGCGAATCGGTGAATGGTTTGCGGTATATCAGCGACAGATTGCCGGAGTAGTCGGCGACGTACTGATTGGTTTTGCCGGTAAAGTCGCAAAGGCCATCGTCTTCCGGGTCAGTTTGCTGTTGGAAACACTGCCCGTTTTCAAAGTCAGTAAACTCGAAGTCCAGCCAGGCCAGGGCTGCGCTCAAGGTTATCGTTTCGCTGAGTGCTATCCGCCCGTCGAGCTCCAGCCCCATCGTTCGCGCTGCACCCGCATTGCCGACGTTAAAGCCGAGGGTGCCATCAAAAATGCTGACCTGCAGGTCGTCATACTCCGTATAAAAGGCTGCGATATTCAGGTCGGCGCGCCCGTCAAACAAGCTGCTTTTGTTGCCGATTTCCAGTGTGAGAGCCTCTTCTTCCTCGAATTCAAAGGAGCCGATAAACTGCTCGTCGGGATCGTCTCCGTAGTTGGGGTTGTGGGGTGCCGGGTCATCGGCTGCGGGCGACTGGTTGGAGCGGGCGTCAAAGCCGCCGGATTTAAAACCCTGACTGAGCGTTGCATAGAACATGTTGGTGTCATTCCAGTCGTATTGCAGCGTTAGCAATGGGGATATATTGCTTGAGCTGCGGCTGCCCTTGAGGTCCTGCTCCTCTACAGACAGCACTTTTGCAAGTACCGTTCGCACTTCCTGCGGATCGGGCTGACTGCCGTCATTGGTCAAGCGGATGGAGCGACTGCCGTCCTTTTTTTCGTAGGAGAATCGCGCGCCAAGCGTGGCGCGCACTGCATCACCCAGATGCCAAGTACCCTGAAAAAATACGGACCAGAGTTTTGTGTCTGTGGTAAATTTGCGGGGTGTGCGCAATCCGCGTAAATGTTCGCCCGCGTCACCGACACCGCCGACACCGCCCTGCACGTCACCGTCTGCAGGACGATCACCCAGGCCGCCCGGATTTGGCGCTCCGGTATCCGGATCGGTCGCGGCTACATCGGCAAGGTTGAGCAACTCGGGCAGGATATGACTATCGATTCTTACTGCATCGAAGTAGTCGAGTTCGCTTTGTTGATAGTAGCCGCCGGCAATATATTCAAACTGTTCGCCTACCGGTGACACCCAACGAACTTCCTGGCTAAGCTGCTGATACTCTTCCTGCAGAAGAGCGTCAAAAACCTCGGCGCCGGTAAAGTCGACGTCGGCTACTTCCTCGAATTCGTAGTGCATGATCCCGGTAATAAAACTCAGGGTATGCCCTTCGTAATCGTAGTCAGCCTGCAGGCTAATATTGCGTGTGTCGTTGTTACTGTAGTCGCCGTTCGATGAACGCTTGTAATCCTGATAATTATTCAGCACCGATGAATCAGCGTCGATGTTGAGTGCGCCAGGCACCTGGGTATCATCCAGTATCTGGGCGTAAGTCCGGCCGCCAAATAAAGGATTGCTGGAGTTCGATACCTGATCGACTACCACCTCAACTTGCCTGCCGGTTACGTCGAAACTGCCGGATTCAAACTTGGCCAATACCTGCAGGTCGGGGCTCACAGCCCAATCGAGTAACAGCCGGGCGGTGAGTTCATCGCGTGCGGGTTCATCGCGCTCTAGTGTCAGGTTTTCGATGTAGCCATCCAGACTGCGGTGCCGAATGGCGAGACGCGCACCGAGCTTGTCAGTCAGTGGCCCTGAGAGCACCAGATCGACAATTTCTTCGCCATGTTCCGGCTCCACCAGAAGTGAGACTTTGCCTTCCTCGATCTCTGAAGGTCGGTTCGATAGCAGGCTAACGGCTCCGGCAATGCTGTTCTTGCCATAGAGAATATTCTGCGGTCCCCGTAGTACCTCAACGCGTGCGAGGTCGAGAAAGGGTGCGCGGGAAAGCTGGGCGCGGCCATAGTAAACACCGTCGAAGTACATGCCTACCGACTGTTCAAAGCCTTGGTTGATGCCGGAACCAATACCGCGAATATAGATATTGGTGCCTATCCCGGTTTCCGACATGGTGAAGTTTGGAATATAAGCTTGCAGGTTTTCGATTT
>JBFKDP010000150.1:0-9490 GCA_041619575.1 Litorivivens sp. | reverse complement strand
GGTCATGCTCAAGGTGCCGGCGTCAAACTCCATATCGACGTTCAGTGTGTAGTTGTAGCTGTCGATTTCGGCGTATTCTTCGGCATCCGTGTTCTTTACGCGGTTCAGGGTGATGTCTTCACCACTACAGCCGGTGAGTGCACTGGCGTGAGTCATTTCGAAGGTGCGGCCCAGTTGTTCGCGCTCCGATTGCTCCAGTTTCAGGTAGGCCGAGGTCCAGTCTAGGGGATGCCAGCCGAAGGTGACGCGCAGCGAGGTCTCGTCAATAGCCGGCTCATCGCGCTTGATATTCTCGTTGTACATATAGCCGTCTTCGTGGCGCTGGCGACCGGCAATACGCACGCCGAAGTTATCGGTGAGCGGGATGGAAAACATGGCTGAGACTTCGTCGCGATTGTAGTTGTTTCCCTTCAGCCCGCTGATCATGCCCTCAAATTCATCGCCGGGCTTGGCGGAAACAATGTTCAGAGCACCGGCAATCGCATTTTTGCCGAACAGAATCGATTGCGGTCCCCGCAGTACCTCGACCCGTTCAATATCCATAAAGGCAGCCCGGGTCTGGTGGGGGCGCCCTAGATGAATACCGTCCGCAAAAATGCCGACCGATAACTCAAAACCCTGGTTGGAGCCGGAACCGACACCGCGCATGTAGACGTTGGGAATCAGCCCGCCCGGCACCAGTTTAAAGTTAGGCGTGTATTCAGACAGGTCCGCAAGGTTGCTGATGCCGGCCTTCTGAATTCTGTCGCCACTTAGTGCGGTTACAGAGACCGGAACATCGCCGAGGGATTCCACTCGTTTTTGAGCGGTAACGAGGACTTCTTCGAGTGTAGCGCGAGAAGCGTTGTTCTGGGCAGTGGCGACCAGCGGCAGCGTGAGCAGGGCTGTGGCCGCCACAAAAGGCAGTCGATTATTCATTGGCGTTCCTTCGGATTTATTATTGTTATAACGGCGAGCCGTTCTTTAGAAGGTAAGTTTTAGCCTTTTTTTAAGTGGATGTCTATTTTTTGAGCACAGGGCGCGTGGTCAATCTGCTTGTACCCTCGATTAAAATTCTCGCGGCATCGATTGGGTTTTGCGCCATTTGCAGTTAGGGTCAGGCAGACAACAACATAATGGCAGAGCAATGACGAGTACTCTTCGAATCAATATGACCGGCGCTGAAAGTGATCCGGCACTGCGCTCCCAACGCTACCGTGCAGCGATTGATATGGCGGACTATGCGGACAAGCAGGGTTTTGCCTATATCAATGTGGAAGAACATCACTGCGCGCAAAATGGCTGGCTACCTTCGCCGCTAACGATGGCCTCGGCCATCGCTGCTCGCACCGAGAAAGCGGGCATCGGCATTATGGCCTTGTTGGTGTCGCTATATGACCCGGTGCGGCTGGCCGAAGACATTGCGGTTGTGGACCTCTTGAGTCAGGGGCGGCTGAGCTTTATTGCGGGGCTGGGCTACCGGGAGATTGAATTCCACGCCTTGGACAAACCTTTTGCCAGCCGGGGTGCCTGGATGGATCATGTGCTCGACACGCTGCTCAAGGCCTGGGGTGACGAGCCCTTTGAGTATCGCGGTGAGATGATAAATGTGACCCCCAAACCTTATAGTCGCCCGCACCCGATGTTTCTGGTTGGGGGAATGAGCAAGGTGGCTGCGCGTCGGGCCGCACACTTTGGTTTGCCGTTTTCGCCCCCCGCCTATGACGGCGAGCTGGAGGCTTATTACTACGAGCAACTCAAGGCGCACGGTAAAAACGGCTTTATGGTGGCTCCGCCGGCTGATTTTTCTCTGTGGTTTATTGACGAAGACCCGGACCGAGCCTGGGCTGAGATCGGGCATCATTTTCTCAATGAGGTGCAGGAGTACAACGGCTGGAAGCGAGCGGGTCTGGCCCGGCCTATGGAGATGCCCAGCGCCAGCGTGGAAGAAATCAGAGCCAGTGGTCGTTATGAGATCCTCACACCGTCTGAGTGCCGCGAACGCCGCAGTGCTCAGCCAGAGATGAATAGCGTGCTGCATCCTCTGGTGGGCGGCATGCCCTTAGACCGAGCCTGGAAGTGTATGAAACTCTACGCTGAGCAGGTGCTGGCCTAGTCCGGGCGCGACGATTGAGGGGTGTGCTATGAAAGACAAACCGGGAGATTTCAGGGAGATTGCTTGCGCAGAGTGTGCGAACGGTGAGGCGCTCGGCTTCGATTTCAGCATGGCCTTTCAGCCGATTGTCGATATTCGCAAGCGTGAAGTGTTTGCCTATGAAGCCCTGGCCCGCGGTCTGGGTGGCGAGCCGGCGGGCGCAGTTTTTGAGCACGTCAACGAATCAAACCTCTACCGTTTTGATCAAACCTGCCGGGTAAAAGCTATCCAGCTGGCAAGCCGGCTGAACATTCCCTGCCTGCTCAGTATCAATTTCATGCCCAATGCAATTTATCGTCCCGAGCTGTGTATTCGCACGACGCTGGCTGCAGCCGAACAGTATCAGTTTCCTTCGGACCAGTTGCTGTTCGAGTTCAACGAACGTGAAGAAGTGGTCGACGCCAATCACATACTGAATATTATCGAGCACTATCACAGTCTCAATTTTAAAGTGGCTCTGGATGATTTCGGCGCCGGTTTTTCAGGTTTGAATCTGCTCGCGGATGTCACGCCAGATTATATAAAGCTTGATATGGCACTCATTCGCGGTGTCGATGCTTGCCGTACCCGGCAGGTGATCATTTCGTCGATAGTCACTATGTGCCATGAATTGGGGGTGACGGTTATTGCCGAAGGCATTGAAACTACCGGAGAGCTGAAGACCCTCGGTGAGCTCGGCATTGAACTGATGCAGGGTTTTTTGCTTGCCAGACCGGCCTTCGAAGCACTGCCGGAAATTCGCTACCCCGACTGAAATTGCCCCCAGTGCAGTGAGTGAGTGTATGCTGTAGCAATGCGCGTAGTGACAAGGCTTCAGGCATGCTGCGCACCCTCAAACCAGAAGGTGCTTTGCCATGACTGTTCGAATACGCTACCAGACCGTTGAGGTTGGCGAACTTGATATCCATCTGCGCACCCTGCGCGACCGGCAGCAGTATGCCGATGCCAGCGGCGTCGCAGAAGGTCTGGGTATCACCGATGCGCTGTGGCCTATTTTCGGCGTTGTCTGGGAGTCGAGTGAAATGCTCGCGCAGTTGATGCTGGAACAGGATATTCAGGGTAAACGCATTCTTGAGGTGGGTTGCGGCATGGCGCTAGCCAGTCACGTACTCAATTCTCGCAATGCCGATATCACGGCCACGGACTATCACCCTGAGGTGGAATCTTTTCTGTTTGAAAACGTGCGCCTGAATGCCGGGAGATCGATCCCCTTTATTCGCACGGGCTGGGCCGATGAGCGCAGTGAGTTGGGGCAGTTTGACCTGATTATTGGCAGTGACCTGCTGTATGAAACCGAGCACGCTGTGCAGTTGGCCGAGTTTGTTGACCAGCATGCCAAACCTTGTTGTGAGGTGCTTTTGATAGACCCCGGTCGGGGTCATAACGCAAAGTTCAGCAAGAAAATGGTGTCTCTGGGTTACAGTCACGAACAGACTAAGGCGATACCCAAGAGTGATACTCTGCCCGGCTATAGCGGGCAGGTCTTGCGTTATCGACGAGGGTAAAACAGCCTCAGCCGAGGCTGTCCTCGGCTACAAAGTAGTGCGGGTCTTCAATCACGTTCACTTCAACCAGGCTGCCGGCCTTGCGCAGCAGCTTTTTGCACTCCGGGCTCAGGTGAACCAGATGCAGGGTTTTGCCCGCGTTGAGGTAGCGTTCAGCCAGCGAGTCTATGGCTTCCAGACCTGAGTGATCAGCCACGCGGGAGCGGGCAAAATCAATCACAACGTCATTGTTGTCTTGCTTGGGGTCAAAGTGTTCCAGGAATGAGGTAACCGAACCGAAGAACAGCGGGCCGATAACCGCGTAAACGGTTGAGCCTTTGTGATCTTCGCGCGCTTCAATGCGAATGTGTTTGGCGTTCTCCCAGGCGAATACCAGAGCGGAGACAATAACGCCAACGACCACGGCTACAGCAAGGTCGGTGGCGACAGTAACGCCGGATACCAGCACCAGTACCATCGCGTCTTTTTTGGGCACCTTGCGAATAATCCGGAAGCTACTCCACTCAAAGGTGCCGATTACCACAATAAACATGACGCCAATCAGCGCCGCCAGCGGAATCTGTTCAATCAGAGGCGAGGCAACCAGAATAAAGGCCAGCAGAAAAAGGGCCGCACTGATGCCGGAAAGGCGACCGCGGCCACCGGAATTCACGTTGATCATGCTCTGACCAATCATGGCGCAACCACCCATGCCGCCGAAGAAACCGGTAACGGTATTGGCAACGCCCTGGCCGATGCACTCTTTGTTGCCGCGACCACGGGTTTCGGTAATCTCATCTACCAGGCGCAGCGTCAGCAATGACTCGATCAAACCGATAGCGGCGAGAATGACCGCGTAGGGAAAAATGATCGACAGCGTTTCCAGATTGATGGGCACCATCGGAATGTGAAAGCTGGGTAACCCGCCAGCGATCGAAGCGATATCGCCCACCACGCGCGTATCCAGCTGCAAGCCAATAACCAGCAGGCTGACGACAACAATGGCCGCCAGTGATGAGGGCACCGCTTTGGTCAGCTTGGGTAAAAAGTGAATGATGGCCATGGTCAGGGCGACAAGCCCCAGCAGCAGGTACATGTCCTTGCCTTCGAGCCAGGCAATATCGATTACAGAGCCTTCCAGAAAGGTGCCGTTTAGCCAACCCGGTTCACCAGCGGTGCCGAACTGACTCAATTGCGCGAGAAAGATTACGATAGCCAGGCCGTTTACAAAGCCCAGCATTACCGGGTGGGGCACCATCCGGATAAACTTGCCGAGCTTGAAGACGCCGGCAAGTATTTGCAGGATGCCCATCAGTACAACGGTTGCAAACAGGTATTCCACCCCATGCATTGCCACCAGGCTGACCATGACAACCGCAAGCGCACCCGTGGCGCCGGAAATCATGCCGGGCCGGCCGCCAATGCAGGCGGTGATAAGGCCCACCATAAAGGCAGCGTAAAGTCCGACCAGCGGTTCGACGCCGGCGACAAAGGAAAATGCAACAGCTTCAGGCACCAGCGCCAGCGCAACGGTCAGACCGGATAGCAGATCGTTTTTGGCGCTGGTCACCCGGCTTGGATGAATCTCAAACATTGATAGCCCATTTTTTCAAAATAACGGCCCGCAAAAGCTGCGGAAGAGGGTACCCTGTCGGCGGGAGTCGTTGTTATACGGCGAAAGGAGAGGTGGGCATTCTACGGAAAGTACCCCCGCAATACAATCGAGGCCGCATCGCGGCTAAGTTTCAGGAGTCAGGCCGGATGGCAGAAATCAGCTTCAGCGACGACGAAAAAGCCGTGATTGCGCGCAAAATTCAGATGTATTTCAGTGAAGAACTCGACCAGGATCTCGGTCGTTTTGACGCGGAGTTTCTGCTGGATTTTTTTGCTGAAGAAATTGGCCCCTTTTTTTATAATCGCGGTGTCTATGATGCGCAGGCGGTGCTCGAAAGCCGCTTCGAGGAGCTTAAGGACAGTCTCTACGAGATTGAGAAGCCAACGAACTATGTGCGATAAGCAGCATTTTACGAAGCAGGCAATGGATGGCTCGCAGATTTCAACTGTCTGAACCACACTTTGTGGCAAGCACCTTGCGAGTGCAGCGCCCCTGCCGGCGGCGGGTGCTGGTCTTCGTATTTGCGGCTGTTCTCTTGTGTGCGCTACAGCTTGGTCACAATGTTGGGATCAGTGCACTCTTGGCAACAGCTACAGCCATTCTGGTGGCGCTTTGTTTAAGGCGTTTTCTGAGCCTTCGCGCACGCAATACTTATCGCAACAGCTCGGCATTGCAGGCAGAGCAAAGCATTGAATTGCGGGCCAATGGTTTTGTATTGCACTCCAGCCAGGGCAGCAGTGAAATGCTTTTCGCAAAAGACTTATGGGTAAAGGTTCTGGATGACTACGTGCTGGTGCGCACTGCGCAAAAACAGTTGCGGATGATTCCGCGCACCCTGCTTACAGATTTTGAGCAGGCGCAGTTTCGAGCTCTGGCTTAGCGGCGGGCTTCAGCAGGGGTACGAGGGCTACTGCGCAGGCGATAAAGCCTAATATCACGGTCAGGGCTAGGTTGTAGCTGCCCTGTTTTTCATACACATAGCTGACCAAGGGTGCGCAGACAACGATCAGTGGCACCAACAGCGGATTCATCATCCCCATTACCATGGCAAACAGACGCCGCCCGAAAAACATGCCAATAAGCGAACCCCAGACGGGGATGGCACCGCCCGATGACAGCCCAATCATGGCAGCCGCGCAGAGCAGGCGACTGAAGTTCGGCTCACCCCAAAGGATCGCGCAGGCCAGGGCCAGAGAAGACAAAGGCAGCAGCAGGGCGACACGCGCGCCGAGCCGGTCGGCAGATACGCCAACAGCCAGTTTGCCGATGACACCAAAAGTTGCTGCAACGGACATCAGCAGAGAGGCTGTTTTAGGGTCGATGCCCTGGTCAATGGCCATGGGAATCAGATTGATCGTCAAGCCGTTAAAGCCCGCAAAGCAGATGCTGATGCAGATGGTGATTAGCCAGAAATGTCGGCTGGCCAGCACTTGTCGCCAGGTATCTGCGCCGGAACCCGAAGCGGGTTCGTCATAGACTTCAGTGCTGCCGTCCACATTCAGGCCGAGATCTTCGGGCTTGTCGTGGTACCAGCGCCATACCAGCGGCAGGCTGAGGGCAATGAGACCTGCCATCGCCGCGCAGGCAGTGCGCCAGCCGTAGTCTACAATCAGCCAGCTCACCAGCGGCGGCAGGCTGAACGTGCCCAGCGACATGCCGATGGCGGCGAACCCCAGCGCCTTGCCGCGTTGGGCGACGAACCAGTTGGATACAGAGGTGTTAGAGGCCAGCGTGCCATAGAGGGTGTTACCAGTGCTCCAGCACAAGGCATAGATGACGGAAACCTGCCACAGGGCTGTAACTTGCGTCATGGCCAGGAAGCCTGCGGCGAGCATCGCGCCGCCAATAAGAATCAGTCGTTTGGGACTTAGACTGCTGAGCAGGTAACCTGCCAGAGGCGAGAACAGCCCCGAGGCAATCATCGCTACGCTGGCCGTGGCGAGTAGTACCTGGGCGCGAGAGGTCGCAAAGCTTTCGCTAAAAGGCACGGCAAAGACACCGTAGAGTGCGTTTGTACCGCCGCTGGTGAGCGCCTGCATCATAAACACGATGGCGACAATCACCCAGCCGTAATAGAGGCGCCCTGCGCTTGCTGACATACCTGTCTTCCCACCCAAGTAAAGGTCAACGGTAACAGAGCGTTAACCCGCAGGGTTGTGACGATACGGTAAGATGTCGCTTTAACATTCAATCGATCCGCAGTGGCGGATAGCCAAGGAGCCAGAAAATGGTCGAGTATGACTACGTCAAAATCAAACGCGCTGACGTAAAGCCGATACCCCAGGAAAACTTCAAGACCATCAAGAAGTTCATGAAATGGATCACGGCCGCCAATGTGTGGGTGTTCAAGAAGTCCCGAGGCAAACTCTGGAAAAATTTCCCGGGCGGTTACCCTATTTGTGTGGTCGGGATGAAGGGCGCGAAGAGTGGTCAATGGCGTGAGGTGGCATTAATCCATTTGCCCGAAGGTGACAACTGCTATCTGGTTGCCTCCCAGGGTGGGATGGAACGCAATCCGGTGTGGTATTACAACATTGCGGCCAACCCTGACATCACGATTATGCACGGTGGCACCACCCGCAAAATGCGCGCACGCCAGATCAGTGATGAAGAAAAGGCCGCTGCCTGGCCACACCTGACGTCGCTATACCCGGATTTTGATGAATACCAGGCGCGAACTGATCGCAACATTCCGGTGTTTCTGTGTGAGCCTGTAGCCTGACGCCGGCGGGTCGTGGGTGTTATTGGCCGCGCGCGCGATAGCACCCGACCAGAAAGGCCAGTACCGCCACAAAAGCGGCGATCACCGCTGCGTTAAAAGGAATAAAAACCAGCCAGTTCAGCAGCGGCCCAGTGGGCATGATGCCCCGGTAGCCGCTTGCAGCGGCGATGATGCTGCCAAGAATATTGCCGTAGCCACAGATAAGCAGTGACCAGAAGATCGTGCCGCTTACACGCTTGCCAAGGGACAGCTGGAAGAGCAATGCCGCAAAGACGAGCATTAAAATGCCATTGAGCAAGCCTTCCTGATGAGCGAGTTTCCATGCTGCGATCGGCGCGTCGCCCCACTGTTCGACAATGGCAATGCCATAGGGCATCCCCGCGATCATGCCTGCAAGAAGGACAAGGGCGCCGTGGAAGGCAAGGCGAGTTGGCAGCGTTTTCATGGCGTGATTCTCGGTTTTGTTATTGTTGTTTGCGCGCAGCTTAGGGCGCGCTCGCTTCCAGCATGGCCGCCATTTTATCCTTGACCAACATGATGGCTTTCAAGGGGCGGATCATGACTTTGAATTCGTTTATCTGCCCCTCAGCATTCCAGCTGATAATATCCACACCGTTGATTGTGATGCCGTCGATTTCTGTTTCAAATTCGAGCATGGCCGCGTGTTCGCCGATGATTTCTTTGACGTAACGAAAGTTGCCATTGAACAATACCAGAAAGGCGGCGCTCAAATAGGCGTGAGTGATAGCCTTGCCGCGCTGTGGTGTGTGGACGACCGGCGAATGGAAAACCGCATCTTCGGCTAACAGCGTATCCAGCCCTTCCGGGTTGGCAGACTCAACCAGTGCGTGCCACTGTTCAATCACCTTGGCCATTGTGTCATTTCTCCTAAGTGAATTAGTTTTCCAGTTCTTTGATAAAGCTGTTTGATTCGGCAATGGATTTTTCCATGGCCTTGATCAGTTGCGCGACATTGTTGTTCACGCTGCGGTATTCGTTGCGCAGCGCGCCAATCGCGGAGGCGTTGAGATTGTGCTTGAGATAAAGAGTATTGTCGCGCAAGGCGTTGAGTACTGGTTCGAGTGACTGCTCTGAGCGGCGCATGGCCTGCATGACCTGTGTATAGCTTTGGCGGGTTTTCCTGAGTGTACGCTCGCTATCTGCGCGCAGCCGCTGATTGCTGTACTGGTCTAATTCGACGTTCCATTCGTCAAAGAGTGCTTCGGCAACTGATTCGACCTTATCGATACGTTCGCTGATCTCTTCGGCGGCAGATTCGCTGTCTTCAAAAGCTTTCTGCAGCTTGTCATACTGGCGTTCCAATTCACCGCCTTCGACATCAATGACGGCGCGGAACTGCTCCAGCGCACTGCGAAATTGTTCTTGCCCCTCTTCCTGGGCTTCCTGCACATCGATAATTCTGTCGGCAAGAATTTCACGTTTGTGGACACCAAACTTTTCCATGGTGTTGATATAGGCGGTTTCGCAGCCGGCCAGTGTAATCAGGACAAGTAGTGCAGCGAGATATTTCATGG
>JBFKDP010000149.1:0-9492 GCA_041619575.1 Litorivivens sp. | reverse complement strand
TTGCCGATATCGATACCCGCCGCCTGACTCGAATTCTGCGCGACAAAGGCGCACAGAACGGTTGCATCATGGCGGGCGACATCGATGAAGAGCGCGCCCTGACGCTGGCCCGTGAATTTGGCGGCCTGAAGGGCATGGATCTTGCAAAGGTAGTCACTACCGCCAAGAGCTACCCTTGGCGCGATGGCACTTGGGATCTGGAGACGGGTTACAGCGCCATTGCTGAGTCTGAACTTGTCTACAATGTCGTGGCTTACGATTTTGGCGTGAAGCGCAATATCCTGCGTATGCTGGCCGACCGAGGCTGTAAGCTGACCGTTGTGCCTGCGCAGACGCCCGCCTCGGAAGTGTTGGCACTGAAACCTGACGGTGTCTTCCTGTCAAATGGTCCCGGTGACCCAGAACCTTGTGACTATGCGATTGACGCTATTCGCGAGATTGTTGACGCCGGTTTGCCAGTGTTTGGTATCTGTCTGGGCCACCAGCTCCTGTCGCTGGCCTCGGGTGCCAAAACGCTCAAAATGAAGTTTGGTCATCACGGCGCCAACCACCCGGTCCAGGATTTAGAGACTGGCGTTGTTCACATCACGAGCCAGAATCATGGTTTTGCGGTTGATGAGGCAAGCTTGCCAGATTGCCTGAAAGTGACGCATAAATCCTTGTTTGACGGAAGTCTGCAGGGCGTTCACCGAACCGACAAGCCGGCCTTTAGCTTTCAGGGACACCCAGAAGCAAGCCCTGGGCCGCACGACATAGCGCCACTGTTTGATCATTTTGTTGAGTTGATTAAAGCTCGGCAGGCCGGATAGGCCTGACTGAGTTTATCGCACGTTAGATAGACAATGCTTAACGCTGAGCGGGAGACGGAAGACGCAAAAGCTGGCGCGGCTTAGCCGAGCTGACAAACTCTTCCCTTCTCCTCCGAGTGTACTGCGGAGAATTCATGCCAAAAAGAACGGACATCCAATCCATCCTGATCCTTGGTGCTGGCCCGATTGTTATTGGCCAGGCCTGCGAATTTGACTATTCCGGCGCACAGGCCTGTAAGGCCCTCAAAGAGGAGGGTTACCGCGTCATTCTGGTTAACTCCAATCCGGCGACGATCATGACTGACCCAGCGATGGCGGACGCAACCTATATCGAGCCGGTGCAGTGGCAGACCGTTGCAAAGATTATTGAAAAGGAGAGGCCAGACGCCTGCCTGCCTACGATGGGTGGCCAGACTGCTCTCAACTGTGCCCTGGATCTGGCGCGTGAAGGTGTGCTTGAAAAGTTCAACGTTGAGCTGATTGGCGCTACCAAAGAAGCTATCGATAAGGCGGAAGACCGCCAGCTTTTTGATCGCGCCATGAAGAATATTGGTCTGGACACGCCACGCTCGGCTATTGCCCACAGCATGGAAGAGGCTCTGCAGGTACTGGATTCTATCGGTTTTCCAACCATTATTCGTCCTTCCTTCACCATGGGTGGTTCCGGTGGTGGCATTGCCTACAACCGCGAAGAGTTTGTTGAGATATGTGAGCGCGGGCTGGACCTGTCGCCTACCAATGAGCTTCTCATTGATGAGTCGCTGATTGGTTGGAAAGAGTTTGAGATGGAGGTTGTCCGCGACAAGAACGACAACTGTATCATCATATGTGCGATTGAGAACTTTGACCCCATGGGTGTGCACACCGGTGACTCGATCACAGTAGCACCTGCGCAAACACTAACTGATAAGGAATATCAGATTATGCGGAACGCCTCTTGCGCCGTGCTGCGTGAGATTGGCGTTGAAACGGGCGGCTCGAACGTTCAGTTTGGTGTGAACCCCGAGAATGGCCGTATGGTCATTATTGAAATGAATCCTCGCGTCAGCCGCTCTTCCGCCCTTGCCTCCAAGGCAACGGGTTTCCCCATCGCGAAAGTCGCGGCGAAATTGGCTGTCGGTTACACCCTGGATGAGCTCCAGAACGAGATTACAGGTGGTGCCACACCAGCGTCCTTTGAGCCGGCTATTGACTACGTTGTAACCAAGATACCGCGTTTTACCTTCGAAAAATTCGGCGAAACCCAGCCGCGCCTGCACACGCAGATGAAATCTGTCGGGGAAGTTATGGCGATCGGTCGCTCTTTCCAGGAGTCAGTGCAAAAAGCATTGCGTGGCCTGGAAGTGGGTTCCTCGGGTTTTGAGCACAAAATTGATACTGACCGTGACGACGCCCGTGAAATTTTGATCAGCGAGTTGACCAATCCGGGGCCCGAGCGGATCTGGTATGTGGCCGATGCTTTGCGAGCTGGCATTAGCGTGGATGAAATTTACGAATTGTGCGGTATAGATCCGTGGTTTCTTGTTCAGATTGAAGACATCGTCAACACGGAAAACAGCCTCAAGTCCCTGGAGTTGAGCGATATTGATGCCAGCAAAATGTTTATGCTCAAGCGCAAGGGCTTCTCCGACAAGCGCTTGTCCGTGTTGCTGGGGGTCAGCAAAACGTCGGTGAGAGAGCATCGTCACCAGCTCAACATTCGGCCGGTCTACAAGCGTGTTGATACCTGCGCCGCTGAATTTGCGACCTCGACGGCCTATATGTACTCCACTTATGAGGAAGAGTGTGAGGCTCAGCCAAGCGATCGCGAAAAAATTCTGGTGATCGGTGGAGGTCCCAACCGAATCGGGCAGGGCATCGAGTTTGATTATTGCTGCGTACATGCTGCGCTAGCCATGCGTGAGGACGGTTACGAAACCATCATGGTGAACTGTAACCCGGAGACTGTTTCTACGGATTACGACACCTCCGATCGGCTGTATTTTGAGCCGGTTACTCTGGAGGACGTGCTAGAAATCGTCGATAAAGAAAAGCCCAAGGGCGTTATTGTACAGTTTGGTGGTCAAACACCGCTGAAACTGGCGCGCGACCTTGAGGCAGCCGGTGTGCCGATTATTGGTACCAGCCCGGATGCCATTGATCGCGCGGAAGACCGCGAGCGTTTCCAGCAGATGATCAATAAGCTGAATCTGCGCCAGCCGCCCAACGCTATTGTGCGCTCAACAGAGGAAGCTCTGGCCGTTGCCGAAAGCATTGGTTATCCACTGGTGGTTCGCCCATCCTATGTACTGGGTGGCCGGGCAATGGAGATTGTCTACAAAGAGGATGAGCTCGCACGCTACATGGTTGAAGCTGTGCATGTCTCGGAAGACTCACCGGTATTGCTCGACCACTTCCTGAGTGCAGCGGTTGAGGTTGATGTCGATGCTGTGTCTGATGGTCAGCACGTTGTTATCGGCGCGATTATGCAGCATATTGAACAGGCTGGAGTGCACTCGGGCGATTCGGCGTGTTCTCTGCCCCCCTACTCGCTGCCTGCTGATGTGCAGGATGAAATGCGCAGTATCGTCAAGGCGATGGCGGTTGAGCTCGGCGTAAAAGGTCTGATGAATGTGCAGTTGGCGTGGCAGGATGGCGAAATATACGTTATCGAGGTTAACCCGCGAGCTTCGCGCACGGTGCCTTTTGTGTCCAAGTGTATTGGTGTATCGCTGGCCAAGATAGCAGCTCGCTGTATGGCCGGTACAACGCTCGCGGAGCAGGGATTTACCGAGGAACGAGTGCCCGAGTTTTACAGCGTCAAGGAAGCGGTATTCCCCTTCAATAAGTTCCCAGGTGTTGATCCGATCCTGGGCCCAGAAATGAAGTCCACCGGTGAGGTTATGGGTGTAGGCGTTACCTTTGCCGAGGCATTTTCAAAAGCCCAACGCGGTGCTGGCGAGCGTTTGCCCAAGCCTGGTTTGGCCTTTATCAGTGTGCGCAATGCTGATAAGCCGGGCGCAATAGAGGTTGCCAAAACGCTGGTGGGCTTCGGGTTTACTCTCTGTGCCACTCGCGGCACTCACAAGGCATTGACAGAAGCGGGTCTTGACTGCAAACGTGTGAACAAGGTGAAAGAGGGTCGCCCACATAACGTAGATATGGTGAAAAATGGCGAGATCAAGCTCATCGTGAACACGACGGAAGGCAAGCAGGCGATCGCGGATTCATCCACCATAAGACGATCTGCGCTAGCAGGGAAAATCCCCTACACTACAACGCTGGCTGGTGCCGAGGCCATTTGTATGGCGCTGGCATTCGGTGAGGAAAAAACAGTTCGCCGCTTGCAAGACTTACATAAAGGAATACTGCAATGAGTCAGGTACCGATGACGGTTGAAGGGGAAGCGGCTTTACGCGCAGAACTGAAGAAACTAAAAACCGAAGATCGTCCACGTATCATTCAGGCGATAGCTGAAGCGCGTGAACACGGAGATTTGAAAGAAAACGCTGAATACCATGCCGCTCGTGAGCAGCAGGGCTTTTGCGAGGGTCGAATCAAGGAGCTTGAAGGGAAGCTGGCTGAAGCGCGCGTTATCGATGTTAAAAACCTGCCCCAGACAGGACGCGTTATTTTTGGCGTTACTGTGACTCTGATTAACTGTGAAACCGAGGAAGAAGTACGCTATCGGATTGTTGGTGAGGATGAAGCCGATGTGAAGGCGGGGAAGATTTCAGTTACCTCGCCTATTTCCCGCGCCCTGATTGGCAAGGAGGAGGGTGATATTGTTGTTGTTCGCGCACCGGCTGGCGAAGTGGAGTATGAGATAGATAAGGTGGAGCACATATAAGGCTCCACTGCTTGCTGCGCTCGACTCAGCGCAGCAGGTTGGACAGTTTGGGCTTGGGTTTTTTGGCCGCACGATACAGCAGAATGACCTTGCCGATGGATTGCACCAGCTCAGCTTTATGTTCGGTGCACAGATGCTGGGTAACCAGTTTACGGTCTTCCGCCTCCGCAATGGCGAGTTTGACCTTGATCAGCTCGTGATCTTCAAGGGCGCGCTCGAGCTCTGCTTCAACTCCCTCAGTGACTCCCCGGCCCGCAATCATGACGACGGGCTTGAGTTTGTGGCCAATGGCCCGCAGTTGCTTCCGTTTGGCAATATCCATCACGCTGAATGATCCAAGAGTAAAAAAGGGCGCGTATTGTACTCAAAAGGTATACTGCGCGCGATACCTGCCGCTAGTGCGGCGCGCAATAATGGTGAAGTCTTTGGCGAAAAAACGTTCGGCGTCCAGTGGCGCCTGGTTGAGAGAACATTTTGACGATCCTTTTGTCAAACAGGCTCAGCGGGAGGGATACCGCTCGCGGGCATGCTATAAGCTCTTGGAAATACAGGAAAAAGACCGTTTGATTAAGCCCGGAATGATGGTTCTGGACTTGGGGTGTGCTCCTGGTGGCTGGTCGCAGGTCGCGGCGAACTTGGTTGGCAATAAGGGTCGGGTTATCGCCAGCGATATTCTGCCAATGGATACGTTGGCGGGAGTGGACTTCGTTCAGGGCGATTTCACTGAGGATGAGGTCTTTGAAACTTTGCTGACAATGGCCAATGATCAGCCTGTAGACCTTGTAATTTCGGATATGGCCCCCAACATGAGTGGTGTCAGCGCGGTAGATCAGCCTAGATCCATGTATCTGCTGGAATTGGCACTGGATATGGCCCGACGGATTTTGCGCCCGGGTGGTTGTTTTCTGAGCAAAGCCTTCCATGGAGAGGGCTACGATGAGTTTTATCGCGATTTTAAGACCAGTTTTGAGACTGCAGTCACACGTAAACCCAAGGCTTCCCGGCCCCGCTCGCGAGAGGTTTATGTGCTGGGGAAGGGCTTTAAATCTGTATGATATTGCCCCCGGGCGCTTAGATAGCCGCTTATGCAGTTCTGTAGTAAAGTGGTAGTTACGAGAAGCAGGTTGCGGCCGCCGTTTGTGCCTGCACCAGAGAGGTTTATCTTTTGAACGACATGGCAAAAAATTTATTGTTGTGGCTGATCATCGCTGCGGTGTTGTTATCGGTTTTCAACAACTTTAGCGTCAAGCCTACTGCGGACACGCTGACCTACTCCCAGTTTATTCAGGAGGTTCGCAACGACCGCGTTGAAAAAATCACTGTAGACGGGCTGATTATCCGCGGTGAGCGCGGCGATAATTCCGTCTTTGAGACCGTTCGTCCAATGATTGAAGATCCCAAATTGATGGACGATCTTTACAATCATGGCGTAGAGGTGAAGGGCACCAAGCCCCCTGAACAGAGCATCTGGTCTCAGCTTCTCATTGCGAGCTTCCCGATCCTGATTATTATTGCCGTGTTCATGTTTTTCATGCGGCAAATGCAGGGTGGCGCAGGTGGCGGTGGCCGGGGTGGCCCCATGGCCTTTGGCAAGAGCAAGGCACGCCTGCTGAGCGAAGATCAGATCAAGACAACCTTCGCCGATGTGGCGGGTGTTGATGAGGCCAAAGAAGATGTTCAGGAACTTGTAGAGTTTCTGCGCGATCCAGGCAAGTTCCAGCGTCTGGGTGGTCGCATACCCCGCGGTGTGTTGATGGTGGGTTCCCCGGGTACCGGTAAAACTCTGCTGGCCAAAGCGATTGCTGGCGAAGCCAAGGTCCCCTTCTTTTCGATTTCCGGTTCCGACTTCGTTGAAATGTTTGTTGGGGTTGGTGCTTCGCGCGTTCGAGACATGTTTGAGCAAGCGAAGAAACAGTCCCCCTGCATAATCTTTATTGACGAAATAGATGCGGTAGGCCGCCATCGCGGTGCTGGCCTGGGTGGTGGTCACGACGAGCGCGAGCAGACCCTGAATCAGCTCTTGGTGGAAATGGACGGCTTTGAAGGCAATGAGGGCGTTATCGTTATTGCCGCCACTAACCGTCCGGATGTTCTCGACCCTGCGTTGCTCCGCCCGGGCCGCTTTGACCGTCAGGTTGTGGTTGGTTTGCCAGATATTCGTGGCCGCGAACAGATTCTAAAAGTGCACATGCGCAAAGTCCCGCTGGCAGATGATGTAAACCCTGCTGTAATTGCTCGCGGTACGCCCGGTTTTTCCGGCGCCGACTTGGCTAATCTTGTGAATGAGGCGGCTTTGTTTGCGGCAAGGTCCAATCAACGCGTCGTTGGTATGGATCAGTTCGATTTGGCTAAAGACAAGATCATGATGGGCGCCGAGCGTAAATCGATGGTTATGTCTGACAAGGAAAAGCTGAACACGGCTTACCACGAGGCCGGCCACGCGATTGTTGGTCGGACGGTGCCCGAGCATGATCCTGTCTATAAGGTCAGTATCATTCCTCGTGGGCGAGCTCTGGGTGTGACCATGTTCCTGCCCGAAGAAGATCGCTACAGCCATAGCCACCGCCATATCGTTGGTCAGATTTGTTCCTTGTTCGGTGGCCGTATAGCTGAAGAAATGACGTTGGGCAAAGACGGCATCACGACCGGCGCTTCCAATGACATCAAGCGGGCAACCGAGCTCGCGCGCAATATGGTGACCAAGTGGGGGCTCTCTGAAAAAATGGGGCCGCTGCTTTACGATGAGGGAGATGAGGAAGTCTTTCTTGGACGCTCAGCAACTCAGCATCACAAGAGTGTTTCTGAAGATACTGCGCGCGAAATCGACGGCGAAGTGCGCCGCATTATTGACGAGTGCTACCAGCGAGCACATGCCATACTGGAAGAAAATCGCGATAAGCTTGATTTGATGGCTGAAGCGCTGATGAAGTATGAAACCATCGACGCCAAGCAGATTGATGACATCATGGCTGGCAAGCCACCGCGTGAGCCTTCGGACTGGAACGACAGCAATCCGCCGCCCAGTGGTGGTAGCGACGTCAAAACCGGTGACGCAAAGGACTCACCAGAAGGTCCGATTGGCGGTCCCGCCAGCAATCACTAGCAGCGTTTGACATACCTATGACTGCTAAGACGCAGCCGCCCGCACAGCTTATAAACTGTGCGGGTCGGACTGTTGATACCTCGCTTCCTCATGTTATGGGGATTCTCAATGTTACGCCGGATTCTTTTTCTGACGGCGGGCGATATCTCGATATTGATCAAAGCCTTGGCCATGCAGAAGCAATGGTTGCGGCTGGCGCCACATTTATAGATGTCGGCGGCGAGTCCACGCGACCCGGCGCAGCGCCTGTCAGCGTTGGCGAGGAGCTTGATCGTGTGATTCCAGTCATAGAGGCGATCAGCCGGGAACTGGATGTAGTCATATCAATAGACACCTCCAAACCAGAGTTGATGCGGGCAGCGGCCGCTGCAGGCGCTGGCCTGATTAATGATGTGCGCGCATTGCGCGAGCCCGGAGCGCTGGCCACAGCAGCGGAAACAGGTTTACCGGTTTGCCTGATGCATATGCAGGGGCAGCCGGAAGATATGCAAAACTCCCCCGCCTACGACAGTGTCGTCGATGAAGTTATGGCATTTCTGGAAGATCGGGTAACAGCCTGTGAAACTGCCGGTATTGAGCGCGGTCGCATCGTTATTGACCCAGGGTATGGCTTTGGTAAAACGGCTGAGCATAACCTGCAATTACTGAATCGACTGTCGGTGTTTTCGACTATGGGGCTGCCGATTCTGGTTGGTCTTTCTCGCAAGTCGCTGCTTGGCTTGATTAGCGGACGCGCAGTCAATGAGCGTTTGGCGGCTGGCGTGGCGGCTGCGGCACTGGCCGTAGCCAAAGGTGCGCGTATAATTCGGACTCACGATGTGGCGGAAACCAGGGACGCGGTAAAAATCGCACATGCAATGATAAGAGAGACAGTGGATGAGTAGAAAATATTTTGGGACCGACGGTATTCGCGGGCGCGTTGGCGAAGGATCCATTACCCCGGAATTTGTGCTTCGCTTGGGTTGGGCGGCAGGAAAAATTTTTGCTAAAAGTGCCGGTCAGAAAGTGCTTATCGGCAAAGATACCCGCATTTCTGGTTACATGTTTGAGTCTGCGTTGGAAGCCGGCCTGGTCGCTGCGGGGGTGGACGTGCGCTTATTGGGGCCAATGCCAACCCCGGCAATCGCTTACTTGACCCGCACAATGAAGGCGCAAGCGGGCATTGTCATCAGTGCCAGTCACAATCCTTATCACGATAACGGTATCAAGTTTTTTTCTGCAAATGGCTGCAAGCTGCCCGACGAAACAGAGCTCGCCATAGAGGCTCAAATTGATAAGGCAATGACCACCGTTGATTCGTCGGCTCTGGGCAAGGTTTCCCGGATTGAAGATGCAGCTGGCCGTTACATCGAATTTTGCAAACGTGCTCTGCCGATTGGCTGTTCCCTCAGTGGTCTTAAAATCGTCGTCGACTGTGCGCACGGTGCCACCTATCAAGTGGGGCCGCAGACTCTGAGAGAGCTCGATGCGCAGGTGACGGTAATCGGCGCGACGCCCGACGGCCTCAATATCAACGAAGGTGTTGGCTCCACTGCGCCGCAAGCCTTGCAAAACAAAGTACTGGAAATTGGTGCTGATCTAGGTGTTGCCTTTGACGGCGATGGCGATCGGGTATTGTTTGTCGATCATCGGGGTGAAGTCGTTGATGGTGATGAGCTTCTCTTTATCATCGCACAGCACGAAATGGCGAAAACGGGCAGTGTTAGAGGTGTTGTCGGAACGCTCATGAGCAATATGGGCTTTGAGCTGGC
>JBFKDP010000148.1:0-9496 GCA_041619575.1 Litorivivens sp. | reverse complement strand
TGCGTGAAAGCTTAGAACAGAGACATCGCCAAATGACAGCAGACTTTGACCTCGAGTACGCTGACCAAAACAGTGCGCAGCATCATAAATCAGAGGCAAACCGTGGCGCTCCGACAGGGCGCGCAGGCCATCAATATCGGAAGGAAAACCATAACAGTGCACTACCAGAATTGCGCTGGTACGCTCTGTGATCGCTCGCTCCACACATTCAACATCCAGCGAAAAAGTTTCTGCTGAAATATCTGCAAACACAGGTTCTATACCATTCCAGAGCAGGCTGTGGGGGGTGGCAACAAACGAGTAGGGCGTTGTAATTACCTCACCTTTGATCTCCAGCGCTTGAATAGCGAGCAGCAAAGCAAGCGTACCATTCGCCACCAGCGAGACATGGGGAACATCAAGATAGTCAGCTATCGCCTGCTCAAATTCCTGGTGGAACTCACCATTGTTGGTCAGCCATCTGCGCGCCCATATCTTCTCGAGGTAAGGCAAAAATTCGTCCAGCGGCGGCATATCCGGCTGACTGACACGTATATCCTTCATTGCAACGCTCCCCAACTATCGCGAACTCGCCGCGCATAGCTCACGCTGCGCCGGAAGTTTGATCGCGTGCCAGGCAATAAGCGAAAGAAATCTCTGGCAATGCACCACACTGCCAACAACAGCACCGGGTCGCGAAATCGTTTGCGAGTGCCCGTTAAGCGCCCCTCTATTAAGGACAGCAGAAAAAAGTCCCGGCGAGCACGCAAGCTGAGCCTGGCAGGCTTTCTTACCAGGGCGAAGCGAATCATGTCGAGCTCGTTTTTTCGCTGACGCCGGCGCATGTTGTCTCGGTCTTCTTTAGGCTGTTCGTCACGGGATACCACGGCAAGTTTATTATGGTGATTGCCACCATGCTGACGATGTAAGGTCAGCGCCTCAGGCACAAAATTCACTCCGCCTCGCATTGCGGCAACCAGGGCAATCTGCTGATCGTAAACGCAGGCATCAACAAATGGGAGTATATCCGGGAGCAACTTGCGCCGAAAAAGTAGTCCGTGGCCTGACACACTGTTTACACGTATCAAACGCAAAAAGTGACGCCCAATTTCAGGCTTGGTTATCCCCAGCTCTTTCAACAGTGAAGGAGAAATAGGAGCATCATTTTCATCGATTAACGCACTGTCACAGAACACGGCGTCGGCATCACCCAGAGCAGCGACCAGCATCTGCAACTTGTTGGGCAGCCAGATATCATCCTGGTCACTGATGGCAATCAGATCCGTGGTCGCCATCTCCAGTGCGGACGCCATATTAGCGTGAAGCCCGCGCTGACCAGAATTCCTCGTAGCAGTAATCAGCCCCTTTGACTCATAATCGGCCAGAATCTCGGGTGTGCCGTCTGTAGAATTATCGTCGGAAACATAGAGCGATACCGCCACTCCATCCTGGTTGAGGATGGAGTCAAGCTGTCGTCTGAGATAGGCCTCGCCATTAAAGGTTGGCATGACGACACTAACGCCAGGAAGATTGCTCATGACGAACTCACGCAAGCCATAGGGTTACTGACTTTTACGCATCCAACACTCCCACACAAAATCATAATTCCAGAGTTCTTTGTGGGTCTTTGCCAGCTCGGCTCTCAATGAATCGCGCATCGCATCTGCGTTGTCGACAAAGTCGTGGAACTGAATTTGCAGCACGTTCACTTTGTGGATCCAATCAGACTGGGTCAGCGCTTCGAGCAGGCCAAACTCGCCACCCTCTATGTTAATTTTCATCAGGTCTATATGATCAACATTCGACTCCGCCAAAAATTCAACAATTCCCCGGATTTCTACTTCTTGCGTTTTTTTATTACTGCTTGCAAGCAATGTACTGGATGCATCCTCTAGCAGGGAAATTTCCAGGGTCTCATCCTTCCCGGACAGCCCAAAGGGATAGCAGTGAACCTTGGCATCGCCGTCAAATCGGCGAGAACATTCCTCATAGAAGTGAGGCACAGGCTCAAACAAGTAACACTCGCTATCGTAGCGCTTGCGAATCTCTGCTGTGTACCCACCCATATAGCCGCCGACATCAAAAACCGTTAAGCACTCACTAATCGGAAGGTCATATCTAAGCGTCTCGTCTCCCCGATCCTTTTTCCACCGAATCTGGCCAATTCTGACTTTGTCTTTCTCAATATAGACTTTTTTGAAGTCCGAATACCATCGCCTCAGGTTGCGTCTCAAGCCCACAAAAATACTCCTCTATAGGGTGTTACTGGCCGGACCATTCGAAACAATTGTCCAATGGCCAGGAAAAAATTTCGCCAAATCAATGTCCGTATCTACATACCAGCGATCTGGTGCGTATATGCGGCCACCGGCATTTAAATAGGCTCCCCACCAACTGTACGAACTATTCGCTATAACAAGATGGCTCGCCTTTGACATTAAATACATGTCGGTGTACGGATCATCGAGAGCCGAGCTGCACAAGATCACATTGCTTAAAGACAGATCAGGAAAATAGCTCAGCGGGGCTGGGTCATCGGAGAATACATAAAACGTAAAGTCCTGCTCTCTTCCGGCAGTAATTTGATCGATGGCCACGCGATAGTAGTGGGACAGATCCAATCCGTGTACAGCCTGCGAAGAACTGCTGGCATAGAAATCGCCACGCCGAATATGCAAAGCAACACTCTTTGGCTTTATAATCCCCTGCATATAATCCTTGGAAGGCGCTGCCTTGCGCCCAAGAAAACCACCCAAGGCATCATGCACTTCACGACTACAGCCTTCAAAGTATAGGGGTGATTGCCAATAGCCCACATAGTAGGCCGCTCTGGATTCAGCTGCCGCCACCGAGTACCCAGAGCACTTTTCAACCACTTGCTGGGCCTGACGGCACAATAGACCTAAGCTCAATTGGTTAATTCGCCTTCGCCATCGCTCTCGGCGCTTGAATCTCTTTTTACTGGAAGTAAACAGTGTTCTATCAACCGGGTGAATCTCTCCCAGTTCATAACCAGTGTGGTTACTACTACCGGCATACTGCGATGCATCCAGCCATAGCTCCGCCTGCATTTGCTTACTTTTTGCCAAGCCAAACGCATACTGGAAAAACTGGTTCCCCATACCTCCGGCAATTTCTATGATGACTTTTTTCATTTAAGCGTCGACTCATCAGGGGCATATTTACGCAGATATTTTTTCTGCAACCGCTCTGATTCTTTTTTTATCCATTTAAGCTGCTGACGGTTTGATTGCAGGCTTTCCCGCAAGGGCCCATCAAAATAGCGTTTAAGAAAGCGCAATTCATCCCGCCGCGACAGCCGGGCCGGAAGCGCCGAGAAATACAGCGATGCCAAGTCTTTAGCCAGCCACCGAGTTGGCACCTGCTCACGGAGCTGAGCACGATGCAGATCAATCAAGGAGAGCTTTACCTCACCCTCAGCCAGCTTGTCTGTATGCAGCAAGAAATGACAGATATACAAGTCCCGATGGTTCATTCCCGCCCGGTGCATCGCGCGAGTCATCCCAGCAACCTCAGCAATCAAACGCCGCTTCATTGCGAGGCCTGTGCTCTCGCCCTCAGGGCCTTTGAAAAAATCTTCTAGGCTAACTGTCGGCTTTAGCTCTTCCGTGATGATAAAAGACTCTCGACCTGCCGGGTTCCATCCCTGCTGACCGTAGGCCGCCAAACGCATGGTGGGAACACCCTGCTTCTCCAACAAGCGGATTGCGCGCCACTCATTTTCCGCGCCCAGCACCGGAAGCCTGAAAAACAGCAGGTTCTTAATAATCTCCCGCCAACCAACGCCTCGATGATACTTCAGGAAATAGGTATTGCCCTGCTGCTCAAAGCGCAGCGTTACGCGCTCAGCGACCTGTCGGAAAATTTCGCCGCGAATGGCCCGGACCGCCGGGAACGGGTTTTCGTCAAGTTCAAACCCGGGCGCCCGCCATACCACCTTATTGTTGCGCCAGATCACCGCACACTCTCTTCATTTGCTCCATTGCCAGCCAGTGATCGACCACTTGCCTCGCCCAAAGCGCAATTCTACCCCCCGCACACGCCAGCTGCACCCGTTTTGCTGCAAATACCGGCGGTTTCGCCCTGCTTGGGCGATCTTGCGCTGTTTCCACTGAACACTCCGCCACGGTATAATTCGGCCCTGCCGCAACACGTGGACAATCGACGAGTTAACAACATGACTAGCAACGAATTTCTTGATCGCGCCTGGAAAGACTCGGGACCCAAAGTAATCAGCGGCTTCTCACGCCCGCTCTATCACAACCTCAAGGGCCTGCTGAACGGCTACAAGTACGACAAAAACGAATACGGCGGCATGATCCGTCATACTGAGGCTGGCATGCTCACGCAATGGGCCTCTGAAGTCCCCGCCGGCGGCGTAATCGTCGAAATCGGGTGCTACGGCGGGCTTTCCACCAGCTACCTGCTTTCCGGGCTGAAGAAAAACGGTGGCAAGATATACGCCATAGACCCCTTCAACTCCGACCTTGGAAAGCAGGCCGAGCTCTCCGACAACTGCGTCCCCTTGGAACAAAAACCCACCAAGGAGCTGGTCGCTCAACGCCTTCAGAACAATGGCTTTGGCGGCATGTTTGAGTTAATTGAAGGGTTTTCCCAAGAAGCAGCCAAGAACTGGAACCCCGAAATCAAAATCGACTTCCTGTGGATTGACGGCAACCACGAACAGGCCTATCAGGATTTCAAGGACTTTGAGCCTTTTCTGGCGCGAGGTGCTCGCGTGGCCGTGCACGATGCACACCCCAGGTATGGCTACGAGGCGGTGGTAAGGGATGTCCGAAAAATTTTTAGTGAAGGTGAATGGCGGGATATGGAACACGTTAAAAGCATCATCTCAGGAAGACGCCCTGCCTGACTTATCGAGCCTTTTGCACGCTATAGAAGAAAAGCTGTAGTCGTTGAGAGGCACTCAAGCGCAGACCGGAGTCCAGTGGCACGCCACCACTGATTCCTCGGTTGCGCTTGCACAAGCGCATCCAGTAATCACCCACAAGATCGCCCCGGCCGTGCTCGCGCTCCAGCATGGATTGTAGCCGGACGAGAAAATTAGCATAAACCTTCATCTGGCTTGATCCGGAAAAGCTGCGCACCCGCCGCAGTCGACTTTCAGCGTGCAGCGCAAACTCTTCATCGCTATAGTCAAAGTCCACTGAATCAAACATCCACTTGACCAGTTCGTTGCCCTCCGCCATTTGCCGATCCGCGAACACGCTTGAAATCTGTTTTTCGTGAAGCCGATAATCCAAAAGAACTTGGGGTACGTTGCCCATTTTGAAGGGCGAAGAAACCACCATTCTGGCCCACAGCTCCATATCCTCTATGTGGCCAAATCGGGCCTCATAGGGAAACAGCTCAAACACCTCCCGCTTGGCCATTACCAGGGGGTGGCAAAAGGGGGTTTTCCACAAAAACATCCCTGCACGGCACTCCGCATTGGTTTCGGGATAATTGTCGACGCCACTGCGAGCGCCAAACACGCGACAGCGAGCGCCAACGATATCCAGACCGTTCTGCTGTGCAAAGCGCAGCTGCTCGCCAAAGCGATCAGGTCGACAAATGTCATCAGCATCCATCCGGGCAATCCAGCGCCCAACACTCAGCCGAACCCCCTCATTTAGAGTCTCGACCAAGCCTTTGTTTTCCCTCGATATAACCCGGAAGCGAGCATCTTTCAGCTGCCAGGACATCAAGATATCCAGACTGCCATCCGTTGAACCATCATTAATCAGCAGGCACTCGAAATCCCTTTCACTCTGCGTTGCGATCGATGAAATCGCCTCATCTAGATGGGCTTCAGCGTTGTAGACCGGCAATATAACGCTGATCAGCGGTCGATCACTCACTGCACACCCCGCTGCAAAAGGGCATAGTAAGCATCCCCAAATCGTTCGGGTGAAAAACGGCTGCTGGCAAGCTCAGCCAGCGCTCGACCTTGAGAAGCCCACTCTGAGGGCGAATCCAGAAACGTCCTCAGGCAAGCTGCCAGAGAATCATCATTGCCCGCTTGAAAGACATAAGGGTAGTTGGCAGGTAAAACACCGGCAACCGGCACAATGTCGGATCCGATAACAGGTTTCCCCGCCAGCATTGCTTCTATCATCGCTACGGGCGATCCTTCCGTCAGCGAAGACATGATAAATCCGTCAAATACCTTTAGATAACGACTGGCCCCATCAATCGCTCCGGCAAATACCACCCGCGATGCAAGGCCTAATTCCTGCGCCAAGGATTCCAATACAGCTCGCTCCTTACCGTCACCGATAAAAAGAAGCTGCGCCGAAGTATCGATGGCCGCAAACGCCTTGATCACTGACGAATAGTTTTTTTCCGGGGACAAGCGCCCAATGGCTCCCAGCACAATACCGTCTGCGACGACACCCAAAGCTTTCGCTGCATCTTCTCTGGGTAGCAGCCCGCTCGTCAGCTCACGGCCATCCATACAGTTTTCGATAACACTCAGGTCAGAATCAGCCTCGACCAGCTGGGGCACCAGATAGCTAGCGCTATCTTGCGAAACCGTTACAATTTTCCAGTTATCAGGAAAGCCTTTCTCAACCACTTTATCGAGCGCTGGCAGTTTGCGCTTTCCAATATTGACCCGACCGTGCACAACCATAACGCGCAGGCAGTGATGCGGAATTTTATCGCCCAGCGACAACACCGCGTTGGCGGACAGCAAGCCATCGACGATCACCGCATCATAGTTGCCGTCGCGGACGACAAACAGCAGTTCACGCAACAGCCTTCGGTAGCGCAAAGGGTGCTTTCGTGGGCGTCGCAGGGTATCGAATTCATGCCCAAGACATACCCCCAGCCCCTCTATCGCCTTCCCGCAAACAAGCACACTGTCAACACTGACTCCCCGCTCACCAAGCTGCTGCGCAATATTACGATGAACGAGGTGAATGGAGGCCGCCGCAGGGGAAGACTCGCTGATCAGGTTGAGAACGTGCATCAAGCGCCCGAATCCAGACGTGGCAACCACCAGCTCTCCCGTTCCAGGTACCACTTAAGCGTTTGACGAATGCCCGCCTGAAAATCGACCGAGGGCTTGTAGCCAATCTCTCTCATGGCCTTAGTCGCATCGATAGCGTAGCGGCGATCATGGCCCGGACGGTCCGCAATAAATTCCAACTGCCCAATGCTACGCCTCCCTTGCGCAACCATGGATTGTGGAAACTTCAATCGATAACCCTCACTACCCTCAATCAGCTTATCCAGCTCTTCACAGAGAATGTTCAGCAAGGCGAGATTGGACAGCTCCATATTACCGCCAATATTGTAGACCTCGCCCGAGCGACCACGTCGTAAGACGGCATCAATAGCCCGCGCGTGATCCTCCACAAAAAGCCAGTCCCTGATGTTTTCTCCATCTCCATAAACAGGCACCGTTTTACCCGTCAACAAACGGGCAATAGCCAGTGGTATCAGTTTCTCCGGATAGTGGTAGGGGCCATAGTTATTGGAGCAGTTGCTCGTTGTGATCTGCAAACCATAGGTGTGATGATAAGCACGCACCAGATGGTCCGAAGCTGCCTTGCTGGCCGAATAGGGTGAGTTAGGCTGATACTGATGAGACTCGGCAAAAGGCGCATCGTCACTTTCGAGACTGCCATAAACCTCATCGGTACTGACATGATGGAATCGATGTTCGCGGCCAGCCCCCTCCAACCATGCGCTCCGAGCCGCCTTCAGCAAGGAGTGGGTACCCAGCACATTAGTTTCAATAAACGCGTCCGGTCCGCTGATGGATCTGTCCACATGGCTTTCTGCTGCGAAATTCACGAGGGTATCTATGCCATAACGCCGCAAAAGAGATTCAACGAGTTCAGTATCTAGAATGTTCCCGTGCACAAAATGGAAGTTTTCCTGCGCCGAAAGTTCGACCAGATTGTCGCGACTGCCTGCATAAGTCAGCGCATCCAATACAACGACGCAATCATCAGGATGGTTTGCCATCCAGTAGTGAACAAAATTGCAGCCTATAAAGCCCGCGCCACCAGTGACAAGTAACGCGCTCATTGTTTCATTTCCTGCAGGCCGACCAATTCACCATTCAGAGCTTGCTGCCAGTGCACTGGCTTCCACCCCAGACTGCGCTCCAGCTCCCTGCTATCAAGCACACTGTAGCTGGGTCGCCGCGCCGCGGTTACGTATTCCTCAGAAAAAACCGGCTGTATCTTAACCGGAAGTTTCAGCAGGCCCTGAGAGAGCCCCTGACTTTGAATCGCACAGGCAAAGTCATACCACGAAGCCGCACCGGCATCGCTGAAATGAAAAATACCACTCTGGTGGCAACCAACCACTTGCCAGATTATCGCAGCCAGATGAGAGGCTGACGTTGGTGTGCCTACCTGATCACAGACAACCCGCAAATCAGTGCCCTGCTGCATCAGACTCAGCATTGTGGTCATAAAATTCTTGCCTACACGCGCATATAACCAACCCGTGCGAATAATACAGGCCGCCGGACAAGCGGCTAACAGCGCCCGCTCTCCCTGCAACTTTGACTCACCATAAACTCCGAGTGGGTTGCAGTCGTCGCTTGGTGTATAGGGCATTGATTTAGCGCCATCAAATACAAAATCAGTGGAAATATGTACTAGCTTGAAATTGGCTCGTTCAGCAAGTTCGCCCAGCACCTTAACCGCTTCGCAGTTCACAACGTAAGCCAGGTCACCTTCGGTCTCCGCCTTATCCACAGCCGTATAAGCACTGGTGTTTACCACGCAATCCGGCTGATAGCGCGAAATTTTGTCTCTAATTTTAGCGGGGCACTGCATATCAAGCTGCGCACGCCCCCAAAATTGCACGTCATGCTCAGTGGACATCGTACGTTGCAGTGCGCGCGCGAGCTGGCCAGACTCACCAATAACAAGTACCCGCTTCAAGGAAAACACTCCAAGTCAGCAAGCGTGCAAGCCGCACGATCTTTTTCCGACAGGATCGTGGCAATTCCTTCACACAGGGGCCAGTCGATCGCCAAGGTTTCATCACACCACAGCAATGCGCGCTCACTCTCCCGGTCATAATATTCCGTGCATTTATAGTGCACATCGGCCACTTCCGAGAGCACATAAAAACCATGGGCAAAGCCAGGCGGAACCCACAGTTGTTTATGGTTTTGGTCTGACAGCTCCAGGCCATACCAGCAACCAAAGGTGTTGGAGCTTTTGCGAACATCGACCGCCACATCAAAAATTCGGCCTGAAGCACAGCGGACCAGCTTGCCCTGAGGGCGTTCAAGCTGAAAATGCAGCCCCCGCAAAATGCCCTGCTGTGAGCGGCTGTGATTATCCTGGACAAAATGGCCTTCAATACCTGCGGCGCGGTAGCGATCACAGTGCCAAGTCTCAGCAAAAAAACCGCGCTCGTCCCGGTGAACCGTAGGCGCTATCACCAGCAGCCCGTCCAGGAGCGTCGTCTCAACCTTCACTGTGGGATGCCACCTTTCACAATCTTAACCAAGTAGTCACCG
>JBFKDP010000147.1:0-9531 GCA_041619575.1 Litorivivens sp. | reverse complement strand
TCGATCAGATCCGGAAACATGCGGTCGACGTACCGGTTTATATGATTGCCTTAAAGCCGACACAACGCTCCAAGGCGCGATGGCCCATTATAGACGCGTTTAATGAGCGCTTGCAGGCTTTGGCCGCCGAAGACGTCGGACTCCACTATCTGGATGCAAATCGTGAGTTGTGGAACGATGAGGGGCAGGCCCGGTCTGACGCGCTTATGTTTGACGGTATGCATCTTAGTCGAAAAGGGTATGAACTATGGGGACAGGTAATCGGAGAAAGGCTGCTCGCGGACGGCTACTCCTCGCGCTAAATATTGTTACCGTAAATCTACTCGCTGCCGGCGTGAGCTTGGGCGCGGATCTACGGCTCGATGCCTGGGGCTCGCCTGACCTCGGGGATTGGGATGAAAAATCTTTCGAGGGCAATACGCGCTACCGGGGAGTTCAAGAGGGGCAAGACTCTATACTCACTGCGAGGGCTAACAGTGAAGCTTCAGCCCTCTTTCTGAAACGCAAAATAGATGTTGATAAGACGCCCTTGCTGAACTGGAAATGGCGGGTACTTCAGTTCAATGGCGCCAAGGATCACTTGCGTAAGGAGGAAGACGACTTTCCGGCGCGGCTCTACGTTGTTGTACGGGAAGGTTTTCTGCCCTGGCAGACGCTGGCCATTAACTACGTTTGGGCTGAAGGACAAACCGGAAAAAATGATTGGCCCAATCCTTTTACCAGCAAAGCGATAATGGTTCCCTTGGTGGAGGGGGTTGACGGTATAGGCGAGTGGCGTCAGGAACAGGTCAATGTCGTTGCTGATTTCAAACGCCTGTTCGGTAAAGATATCTCGACGATTGATGGCGTTGCGGTCATGACCGATGCGGATAATTTTGGCGGCATATCGGCGGCGGATTACGGACCTATCTGGTTCTCGTCGCAATAAGCCGTGTCATAAATTTGTATTTAATCTGTCTCATGAACGTCATGCCCTGAGGCTACTCTGGCTCCGTGAATACTACAGGAGCCAGTTCATTGACCTCTTCCACACTGCGGTTCAAAGCGGTTTGGTTGTCTGACATCCACCTGGGTTTCAAGGATTGTCGGGCAGAATATCTACTTGATTTCCTCAACAGCATTGAAACCGAAACCCTCTATCTCGTGGGCGACATTATCGACCTGTGGGCATTGAAGAGGCGCTTTTTTTGGCCCGCCCCCCACTACGATGTCATTCGCGCCATTTTGGAAAAATCCCGACAAGGTACACGTGTTATCTATATTCCCGGTAACCACGATGAACCCATGCGTGACTACGTAGGTGAGACTCTTGGTGCGGTAGAAATTCACCATGAGCTGATCCACACCACCGCCGACAACCGCAAACTTCTGGTCTTTCACGGCGACATTCTCGATGCGCATATGCGCTTGAATCGATTTGAAAACCTCCTTGGTGAAATTGGCTACGACTTCCTGTTATTCCTCAACCGCTGGGCGAATTACTTTCGGGAGAAGGCGGGCTTTGGGTACTGGTCGCTGGCGAGCTATATCAAAAAGCGCGTCAAAAATGCGCGGCAAGCGATAGAGATCTACGAACAGGCCGCTGTGCAGGAAGCTGAAAGCCGGGGTCTGGATGGCGTGATTTGTGGACATATCCACCAGCCGGGCATGCGCATTATCGACGGTATGGTCTACTGCAATGATGGTGACTGGATAGAAAGCTGCAGCGCACTGACCGAGACCGATGAAGGCGAGCTTCAGCTTTTACATTGGACTGACAAGAAAACCATTCTGCGCGAATTTGATTCGCAGCTCGAGTTACATAAAGCCGAAGTCATTCCCTTGAAAAAGGCAAGCTGATGAAAACTCGAATTTATTGTGCCGATATACAGTGGCAGTTGCGAGTATCTAATAGTGGCCGGAGGCTCCATGATCTGCGTTGATACGGTTATCAGTGAAAAATTCCCGCGTATTGCCGAGCACCATCCCCATTTGCGCAATACGCTGGCCGTACTGTTTCGCTATCTCTTTCACGAATCGGAATTCAAACAATTCGAGCGGGACTACCCCCACCTGAGTGGTGTGGATTTTGTTGACAAGGCGCTGGAGTATTTTGATTTTGACTACAGCGTTAGAGCCTGGGAGCGCGAGCGTATCCCGGTCACCGGTAAGGTGGTGATTGTTGCCAATCACCCCATTGGTAGCCTCGATGGGCTGGCCTTGTTGAAGCTCATTTATGACGTCAGACCCGACGTGAAAGTGGTTGCCAATGAGCTGCTTTACAGCCTCAAACCGCTGAGGTCGTTGTTGCTGCCAGTCGATAATATGAACGGCAATACGCCCAGGCAAAACCTGCGTAATATTGAGCGTCACCTAGACGCTGACGGTGCGCTGATCATTTTCCCGGCCGGGGAAGTCTCACGGCTTAAGCCCTCAGGTGTCCGTGATAGCCGTTGGCGCACAGGTTTTTTACGCTTTGCCGAAAAAACCGGAGCGCCGATATTACCGATTCACATCAATGCACGAAACTCGCTGTTTTTCTATGCATTGTCCTTGCTCGCAAAGCCCCTCTCGACCCTGTGGCTCGTTCGGGAGATGTTCAAGCAGAACCATCGCAGTGCCCAGATGACAATCGGGCCGCTGGTTGATACTGCCTGTTATGAAGACCTGCCGCTAACTCAACACGCCCGCGCACAACTGTTTAAGCGGCATGTCTACAAGCTGGGACACCGCCAGAAGCGTGGTGAGGTTGCGCTGATGCCGCAGATGCAATCTGTCGCGCATCCGGAAGAACGGCGTCAGCTGCGTCGCGCTGTGCGTGCCAGTGAACGTCTCGGTACCACACGCGATGGCATGGAAGTCTTCTGTTATCGCTACCAGCAAGACAGTGTTGTGATGCGCGAGTTGGGCCGCTTGCGGGAAATCAGCTTTCGCGCGGTGGGCGAGGGTACGGGCAAGCGACGGGATGTCGATACTTACGACACCTATTACGACCACATTCTGTTGTGGGACGACAGCCAATTAGAACTCGTCGGTGCCTATCGCTTGGTGCGTTGTGCTGCGCTTGAGTCAGAGCAGACCCTGTATACCGCCAGCCTCTTTGAATACGGTGACCAGGCCGAGAGTTTCTTTGCTCAGGGTGTGGAGCTGGGTCGCAGTTTTGTTCAGCCCCAGTATTGGGGCAAAGCGGCACTGGACTATCTTTGGCAGGGTGTGGGGGCCTATCTACGCCGCCATCCGGATATTCGCTACCTCTTCGGTCCAGTCAGTATCAGTAATCAAATGCCCGCGAGTGCTCGCGATCTGATGATCGAGTTTTACTGTCGGCATTTTCCAGCCGAATGTGAATGGGCGCAGGCACGGCAACCCTACTTGAGTGGTGACGCTGGGTCGAATTTTACCGGCGTGGACTACGTGGCCGAGTTTACAGAGCTGAAAGCCAGAATGGCGGACTTGGGCACCAGTGTTCCGCCCTTGTTCAAGCAGTATTCAGAATTGTGTGAACCCGGTGGAGTGCAGTTTGCGGCCTACAATATCGACCCGGATTTTGCCGACTGCGTTGATGGTCTAGTGATGGTCGACATTGAAAAGATGAAGCCCGCGCGTCGCAAGCGCTATCTGGAGCAGCCCATTGCACGGAAAAAGAATTCCCCCCAGGAAGAAGAGAGCAAGGCCGCATAAGATGGCCAGTATTACACACTGACTAATAATAAGAATGGTTCACGCACCCGGTTGGTCTCAGGCCAATCGGGTTTTTTTCCAGAGGTGTTCGGAGAGTTGTTTCGGGTTAGGGCGATGCTCGCTGAGCACCCAGTTCACCAGTGCTTGAGCAACATCGGGGTAGGGGATAGCTTTGGGGCTGGGCAGGCATTTTAGCCATGACCGAATGGTTTCCGTGCTGAGCTGGTGCATAATCTCGGCGTAGCCGAGTTGCTCCAGTGCCATGGCGTTGGCGACCTGCTCACCCTGGCCGTGTACCGGTTTGGCCAGTACGGGTTTGCCCAGGTGCAGGCACTCGCTGATTAGCTCGAAGCCAGCATTGCAGATAACGGCTTTGCACGACTGCAAGTCTTGTTTGAAACCTGTCAGGTTCGCCTTTCTCAGGTTGACATTGCCTTGCTCGCCATCTTTCAGGTCAGGCGAATACTGCACAAATTCTATGGCTGTCAGTGTATTCAGCAGGGCCGTGACTCTGCTTTGATCCTCAAAAGGCAGGTAGACCAGTATCTTTTCACCGGCTTGTCCATTTACATCCGGATTGATGATGGGCGGTACGATAGCGCCGCCAAAATCAGACCAGTGCAGTCCCAGGCTGACGGTAGCCGGGGCAAAGACTTTCAGTACCAGTCGGCTCATCATGTAGCGGGCACTGGTGGGAACGCCGCTGTGGCTAAAGGCGTATTGATGACCAATGCCAATCACGTTCTTACTCGCAAACTTTCCAGCCCAGGCTGTAACCGGCTCAAAATCCGTAATGATCAGGTCGTAGCCTGAAACATCCAGCTCACGCACTTCCTGCAGGAAAGTCAACGGCCGATTGTTGACCAGTGTGCGCAGATAGCTGATGGATCCATTGTGGGTGGCAAAACTTAGCCCTGTGCGGGTTTGATAATTGTCAAAGCACTCCATGTCAAAATAGCGACTCGGATCGCGCCCGGAGAAAAGGTAGTCAACCTGGCAATGTCTTTGCTGAAAATGTCTGGCCATCATCCGCGCGCGACTGATATGGCCGTTACCTGTGCCCTGAACCCCGAATAATATCCGCATATCAGGCAATCAATGAAACGCTGATGGAGGCTACTGAGAGACCCAGTACGACGCCCGCCAGAATATCGGTGGGGAAGTGGACCCCGAGCAGCACGCGCGAGGCGCCGACAAAGCCTGCCCAGACAATAAGCGGGCTGGCAATGGCGCCATAGTGCAGGTAAACCAGCGCGGCCAGTAAGGTTGCCGCCGCAGTGTGACCGGAGGGAAAGCTAAACTTGTCGTGGGCGGTAATGGTGCTGGCAAAGCTCGGAATAGCATCCGGTGGCCTTCGGCGCTGAAAGCTGTTTTTCAGCACCCAGTAAATGGGTAATTGAATGCTGAAGGCGAGCAGGGTGCACAGCAACAAGGACTGCCCACTGGCGCCAGTAAACAAGGCTAGCAGTACAGGCAGAATTATTTGCAGATAGCCGTCGCCGGTGCGCGAGACGAGTCGTGCAGTTTTCGCTAGACTCCTCTGGTGGCGGCTGTTAACGCACCAGAGAAACATCCGCGTATCGAAGGCATTCAGGCTGGTAAGCAGCGGTGAAGGCGCCAGAGGCTTGGGTATTGGCATAGTCAGTTTTCTCATAACTATGCAGTGTGTCGAGTCTCGATTGCGCCAATGTGACAGGTATATGATTGTTTTATGACAGCAGGCTTTGCTTCCCGGCTTGTATTGCAGTGCCCCCACTGCGGGTTTAAATCCATTGAGGCGAGACGGCGCGAGCGCGGCCCGCGAGTGGTGCAATGTGCTGCTTGCCATACAGCTATCGACAAACGCGGGACATGCTGCGTTTTCTGTGATTATGCCAGCCCGGGTTGTGGTAGGCCGCACACGCGCGGTGAAGTTTAGTCGTTCTCGATAAGCAGTACACTGCCCGTAAAACGGCGCGGGTCATCGGTAGCAATGGGCAGCAATTCTGCGTAGTGCTCCTCGACGCAGCGTTCTGCCATTTCGGTAAAAGGCGGGCGTTGTGGGTCAGTCAGTATGACCCGACTGACGCCCGCGGCAAGTGCGCGTTCGATCAGCTGGTAAACCTCCTCGGCGAGTTCATCCCAAAAACAGATGTCGGCGCCGATGATGACGTCGTAGCCGGCTAGTTGCTGGCGGGATATCTCGCTGAAGCGCTGGGCTTTGGTGTCGATGGAAACGTGATTATGCTCCGCCAGCAGATTGAGATAGGGAAATACTGCCGGATCAGCGTCACTCGCCGTGACCGCGCAGCCGAATGTTTTCGCGCAGTATATGCTGCCGAGCCCCCAGCCACAGCCAATATCCAGAACCTTGCTGCCACTTTGCAGCGGGGCGTGCTGCAGATATTCCATCAGCAGGTAGCATGAGCCCCACAGTTTATTGCCGTGAAGTGAGGGCTCAGTCTGCTGACGTTTCAGCCTTTGTATGTCCGGGTGGCGGCTGGTCAGACTGGTGATTCCATAGGCCTGCCGGGTGTGGGCTGATGCGTTCATATCCAACATTCTCGTAATGGGTTGGCTCATAGGCCACTGTTACACTGCCTGAAAACAAGGGAGCACAGCGCATGAAAAAAACGGCTTTGGTAATTGGCGGCACCGGGCCGACCGGGCATTTTATTGTGAATGGCTTGCTGGCACGCAATTACGAGGTCGCCATTTTACACACCGGTAATCATGAAGTCGCCGAAATTCCACCCGAGGTGGAACACATACACACTAATCCCTACGACAAGGGCTCTGTTGAAACTGCGCTGGGGCAGCGAGGCTTTGATCTTTGCGTGGCAACCTATGGCCGCTTGCGGGCCATTGCCGAATTAATGCGCGGAAGAGTGGAGCAGTTTATTTCTATCGGCGGTCAGCCTGCCTATCGCGGCTATATGAATGCGGGATTGTTTTCACCCGAAGGCCTGCCGGTCCCCACGCGGGAAGACGCCCCGCTGGTGGCAGAGCCAGAGGAAGATGAAAAAGGCTATCGCATCGTTCGCACTGAGCGGGCGCTGTTTGACTTGCATCCCAGAGCGACACATTTTCGTTACCCTTATGTCTATGGCCCCTACCAGCTTGTGCCGCGTGAATGGTGTATTGTTAAACGCATACTGGATCAGCGCCCCTTTATCATTGTGCCCGACGGTGGCCTGACCCTGCACAGCTATGGTTATGCGGAAAATCTGGCACATGCGCTTCTGTTGGCCGTAGACCAACCCGACGTTGCTGCAGGAAAAATTTACAATTGTGGCGATGAAGACGTGCTGAGTTTGCGTCAGGTGGTAGAGCATGTGAGCGCGGCCTTGGGTTACACTTGGGATATTATCGAAATGCCCTGGTCCTGGGCTTTACCGGCCCGGCCCATGGTTATGCAGCCCTCGACCACTCACCGCGTGGTGGACATTAGCAAACTGCGCGCGGAGTTGGGTTACCGGGACAAGGTCAAGCCGGCTGATGCCTTGGCGCACACAGCGCGCTGGTTGCGCGATAACCCGCCCGCCAGGGAGGGTATGGAAGAAATGGTCTTGCAGGATCCCTTTGATTATGCCGCCGAAGATCAATTGCTGGAGGCTTGGCAGCGTGCCGATGCATTGCGACCACAGGGGCTTTTTACCGTCGAGCCCGGTGTTGGCCTGTCTTACAGTGGCCCCGGCGGTCGGGAGCGGAGCAATAAAGAATTTGAGTAGTTGAGAGTGGTAACGACATGAGCAACCGATATGACCTGCTGGTGATTGGCAGTGGCCCAGCGGGTGAGAGCGCTGCGCTGAATGCGGTCAAGCATGGGCAGCATGTAGCCATCATCGAACAGCAAGGCTGGGTGGGTGGCGCCTGTACCCACCAGGGCACGATTCCCTCCAAAGCACTGCGTCATACCGTGCGTCAGCTTATGCGCTTTAATCGCAATCCGATTTTTCGTGATCTCGGCGACCCGCGAACGCTCAGCTTTCCACGAGTCCTGAGTGCGGCGGATGAAGTCACCCGCAGACAGGTAGCTATGCGCAGCAAGTTCTATCAGCGCAATCGCATTGAGGTCATAGAAGGTCAGGCCCGATTTCTGGATGCACAAACCTTGTCCGTGAGCAAAGATGGCCGAGAGCGCAAAGTCACCGCTGAGCATATTGTCATTGCCACCGGCTCGAGACCCTATCGACCCGAGAATATAGACTTCAAACACGAGCGTATTTACGACAGCGACACCATTTTGGATATGCAGCATACGCCGCGCAAAATTCTGGTTTATGGCGCCGGTGTCATTGGTTGTGAGTACGCTTCAATCTTTTCCGGCCTTGGGGTGAAGGTTGAGCTGATCAACACCCGTGATCGATTGCTGGAATTTCTCGACGATGAAATTTCCGATGCCCTGAGCTATCACCTTCGGCATATGGGGGTCATGATTCGTCACCGAGAAGCCTACGCTGCGGTGAATGCCACCAGCAGAGGTGTGGAGCTCAGGCTGGAGTCCGGTAAGTGTTTGCGGGGTGATGCCTTGCTGTGGTGTAACGGCCGCACCGGCAATACGGATTTGCTCGGTCTGGATGCGGTCGGATTGGAGGCGGATCACCGCGGCCAGCTCACGGTTGATGAGCACTATGAAACGCCGGTTGAAGGTATTTTTGCGGCGGGCGATGTTATCGGCTGGCCGAGTCTGGCCAGCGCGGCCTATGATCAGGGCCGCTCGGCAGCAGCCTCGGCGCGTGGCAAGGAGCAGTGTCGTTTTGTTGATGACGTGCCGACCGGCATCTATACCCTGCCGGAAATCAGCTCTGTTGGGCTCACGGAACGCGAGCTGACCAAAGCGCGAATTCCCTACGAAGTGGGCCGGGCACTCTTCAAGGATACCGCCCGCGCGCAAATCAGTGGCGAAACGGTGGGTATGCTGAAACTGCTGTTTCATGTGGAAACATTAGAGATTTTAGGTATCCACTGTTTTGGGGCTGAAGCGGCCGAGATCGTGCATATCGGGCAGGCTATCATGAAGCAAAAGGGCGAGGGCAATTCGCTACGTTACTTTATAACGACCACTTTTAATTACCCAACAATGGCGGAAGCCTATAGAACAGCTGCTTTAAATGGCATCAATCGATTGTAGTTCTACGTTACATCTGACAGGCTTTTGATATTGACTCCCGAATAAAGCCTGATATAGAGTCCCTATAGATTGAAACGGATTTTCAATCGTCATAATAAAAAAGGACTTTGCTATGAAAGCACTTATTCACCTCTCTCGTTCCCCTCCTGTATCTCTGTTGCGCCTGCAATAAGCACGTGTTGCTTTCGTTATGGGTGTCTCAGGGACGAGAGTGAAGGCGAGGGAACGCCTCTCCCACCGAATGCAAATAGGTGTATATCGCAGATCAATTTTGGCCTGAGCGCCTGTACGCTTTGTAATTTCTGCGACGATGGCCGTGCACTATCGTTGGCGAACGACAATAACAAAGGTGGGAATATGGCGAAGGTCAATCAAGCTGGGTTGGGGCCGCTTGCCGGCGTCAAAATTCTCGATTTGGCCACAGCAATCGCAGGGCCTTTTGCAACCTCCCTGCTGGCAGATCAGGGCGCGGACGTCATTAAGATTGAACCACCTGGTATGGGCGACATCCTGCGTTATGTAGGCGCCAGTCGAAATGGTGTCAGCGCCATGTTCAATATGACCAACCGGAACAAGCGCTCATTGGCGCTGAACCTGAAGTATCCGCAAGGCATCGAGATTTTGAAAAAGCTCGTTGCATCTCACGATGTCCTCATTCATAACTTCCGCCCGGGTGTCGCCGAGCGCCTGGGTATTGATTACGAGACCCTTAGTGCGATTAACCCTGAATTGATCTATGTCGCTGTGGCGGGCTTCGG
>JBFKDP010000146.1:0-9571 GCA_041619575.1 Litorivivens sp. | reverse complement strand
GCCCATGCTGCGGACCTTGCCAAAGGCCACCCAGGCAGTCAATTGCGCGATAATGCCTTGAGTAAAGCACGCTTTGAATTTCGCTGGGAGGATCAGTTTAACCTCGGGCTTGACCCCGACACTGCCCGTGCCTACCACGATGAAACGCTGCCGAAAGAGTCGGCGAAAGTCGCGCATTTCTGTTCAATGTGCGGTCCAAAATTCTGCTCCATGAAGATTACGCAAGAGGTGCGTGACTACGCTGCACAGCAGGAACTGGAAGAGGAAATGGCGAAAAAATCTGAAGAGTTCAAGTCTCAGGGTAGTGAAATTTATCAGAAGGTTTAAATGACGGTTGGGATTGTTCGAGACTTGCGGCACGACCGAGGTAGTCTGATGCTTGGCATGAGACGGGAAGTGCAGGGGCAATCGCGGAAAGGTGAGGTGATAGTGTCCTTCGTCTCACAGTCAGCACTTCCCCAAGCATGCCTATGAATATCGGTATCGCTGGCGGCGGTCTGATCGGTCGCCTGCTAGCCTGGCAGCTGCTGCGCGCCGGGCACACGGTCACGGTATTTGATGCCGGGCCGGTCAACGGCGAACTGAGTGCCGCCTATGTGGCGGCGGCGATGCTAGCGCCATATAGCGAAGCGGTCACCAGCGGCGCAGAGGTGTTTTTGCTCGGGCGTGAGGCTGTCGCTCAATGGCAGGTCTTGTTAGCTGATCTGCAGCAGGATTGCGGGCGAAGGGTCACGCTGCAGGATACGGGTTCACTGGTCGTGGCGCACGGCTTGGATGCTAGTTCCATGGAGCATTTCAAGCGCAAACTTCACAGCGTTGTGCCAGACGATCCGCAGGTGTCAGCGCTAGATCGCGCGGGGATCGAACAGCTCGAACCGGACTTGCCGCGAAGCTTTCGCAAGGGTCTGTGGCTGGTAGGTGAGGGCTCGCTCGACAACCGGGCACTGCTTGCGGCGCTGTATGAAAGTATTTTAGAGGGTGGCGGGCGTTGGTTGGCACAGTCGGAGGTGCAGAGCGTATCGTCCGGTGAGATACAACTGGCCGACACCACTGAACGATTTGATCTGACCATTGACTGTCGCGGATTGGGGGCCAAGCCGGACTGGCCTGAAGTGCGCGGTGTGCGCGGAGAAATACTGTGGGTTCAGGCGCAAGATGTGCAGCTGTCTAGACCGGTTCGCTTAATGCACCCACGATACCATATGTATATCACACCCAAGCCCGGCAATATCTATGTCGTCGGTGCGACTGAAATTGAGAGCGAGTCGCGGGCACCCGTGACCGTGCGCTCTCAATTGGAACTGCTTTCGGCGCTGTACAGCGTACACTCGGGTTTTGCGGAAGCACACATTGTTGGCAGTTATGCCCGTTGCCGCCCGGCGCTACCCAATAATATGCCCGAGATTCACTGCGGCGATGGCCTGATGCGGATTAATGGACTGTATCGGCATGGCTATCTGCTGGCCCCGGAAGTGCTGTATTCCGCCTTAGGTGTTATTGCGGGCGAAGTCGATTTGCCTTTTGTGAAGCACCTGAAAGCAAAAGCGCCCGTAGAATATTAGTTAGAAAACGACAGTAAATGGCGGCGGTAGAGCAGCCTGTCCTACAAGTGAAAGTAGAGCGATGATTCAAGTTAGCGTAAACAGTGATATGAAGCAGGTCGACGAGATGCTGCCCCTGTCTGAATTATTGTCTGGGTGGGGGTTTGATTGCCAGAGAGTCGCCGTAGCGATCAATGAGGATTTTGTACCTCGATCGGCATATTCCGCCACGCGCTTGCGTGACAATGACAGAGTTGACGTGGTGGCGCCTGTTCAGGGCGGATAATTAGCTGGTGTATAAGTGATGCCAGCCCAGAAGGGCATATATCAGAGATATCAGCGCAGGTGATCAATGACATCAAGGCAGAGTTCAATGACAGATAACTGGACCCTCTACGGTAGCACTTTCAATAGTCGTTTGTTGATCGGCAGTGCGCTCTACCCCTCGCCACAAGTGATGAGTGACGCCATCACCGCCTCGGGATCGGAGATTGTTACGGTGTCTCTGCGCCGTCAGGCGCCGGAGGAGGCTGGCGGGCAGAGTCTGTGGACTCATATTCAACAGCTAAACAAAACCCTGTTGCCTAATACGGCAGGCTGTCACAGCGTTAAAGAGGCCTTGACCCTCGCACAAATGAGTCGCGAGATGTTTGAGACTGATTGGATAAAGCTCGAAGTGATTGGCGATGACTATAATTTGCAACCCGACCCCATCGCCACAGTCGAGGCTGCCGAGCAGCTAGTAAAGCAAGGCTTTAAGGTCTTTCCCTATTGCACCGATGATTTGGTGGTTTGCCAGCGTTTACTTTCGGTGGGTTGCGAGGTCCTGATGCCATGGGGCTCCCCCATCGGCACCGGCCGGGGTTTGATGAACCCCTACAACCTACAGACGATTCGTGAACGCCTGCCGGATACGCCATTAATTATCGATGCCGGTATTGGCAAACCCTCACATGCAGTAATGGCGCTGGAACTCGGCTACGATGGTGTTTTGCTGAATACCGCCGTAGCGCAAGCGAGCGAACCAGTGTTGATGGCGGAAGGGTTCCGGCACGCGCTGTTAGCCGGTCGCAGTGCCTATCTGGCGGGCGCAATGCCCGAACGACAGACAGCGAGTCCGAGCACGCCAACACTGGGTATGCCGTTCTGGCATCAAAGCTGACTAAATCAGAGCTGTATCTGGAGATTTCCTGCCATGACAAATAAAGACAAGCGTGGCTTCGGCAACGTAGCCTTTCCTTCGGCTGCTGAAGATGCAAACTACGCGCGCGAAGTTGTTGAAACTCCGCAAACGGAATCTGCCTCCTATCGGCTGGCCTTCACCGATGAAGATTTCATGCTCAAAAATGAGCTGCGGCCTGTACGCCTGCAATTGGAATTGCTCAAACCCGAAATGGCGATGCTTGAGCGCGAGATCGAAGCGACCGTCGTGATTTTTGGCAGCGCCCGCATTCCAGAGCCGGGCAAGGCCGAGAGCGACTTGGTCAAAGCGCGGGCGGCAGTGACGGCTGCACCAGACGACAAGGCACTGGACAAACAAATGCGGGTGGCTGAAAACCGTCAGGCGCTAAGCCATTACTACGCAGAAGCCCGCAAGCTGGCAACCTTTATTGCACGTGATGCCGAAGAGCCCAGTCGCCCAAAATTGCATGTAATGACGGGTGGCGGCCCCGGCATTATGGAGGCTGCCAATAGGGGGGCGGATGATGTCGGTGGTGAGAGTATCGGTCTGAATATAGTCCTGCCCCACGAACAACGTCCCAATGCCTGGATAACACCTGAGCTTAGCTTTCGCTTTCACTACTTCGCCTTGCGCAAGATGCACTTTTTGATGCGCGCGAAAGCACTGGTGGTTTTCCCCGGCGGGTTTGGAACGCTCGATGAATTTTTTGAAGCGCTGACCTTGTTGCAGACTCAGAAAGTCAAAAGTTTACCTGTGCTGGTTTTCGGGAAGGCCTTCTGGGAGAAAGTTGTCGACTTTAATGAATTAGTCGAACAGGGCATGATTAGTGAACAGGATCTGCAGCTTTTTTCCTACGTGGAAACCGCTGAACAGGCTTGGAGCATTATTCGTCAACACTGTGGTTACGAATAATCTATTCTAATAATGACCATCATGGTGGGGCGCACTAACGCCGCTAAGGAAGTCTGAATGGCATCACAAAGTAAACCCATAGTCTGGAGTATCGCTGGGTCTGATTCTGGCGGTGGCGCGGGAATACAGGCTGATCTTGCCACCTTTCACGATTTCGCAGTGCACGGTTGCACGGTGATTACCGCGATTACAGCACAAAACAGTTTTGCCGTTGGCTATGTGGCGGTCACACCGCGGCGCGCTCTGGCAGCGCAGATCAATGCACTGGACAGTGACTTGCCGGCTAATGCCATTAAGCTGGGAATGATGGCCAGCGAAGAAGTGGTCGAAATGGTCATCAAATACCTGGATGACTACACGGGCTTTGTTGTCTGTGATCCTGTGATCCGTGCCAGTAGTGGCGATTCACTGCTGAGTGGTGAGGCCGCAGAGCTGGTGCGAGAGCGCCTGCTGCCGCGGGTAGACTTATTGACGCCCAATCGCAATGAGGCCGAGGCACTGTTGGGCCGCAAGTTGCGTGGTCTTGATGATGTAGAGACGGCCGGTAAGGACATCGTTAAACTCGGCGCGCGTTCGGTGCTGATAACGGGCGGACATTTTCCGTCGCTACATGAAGAACGTCTGGATTATTGGACTGACGGCGAGCGCGGTTTCTGGCTCCATGGCCCCAACATAGAAACCGTCAATAGTCACGGTTCGGGTTGCACACTTTCGGCGGCCATTGCCGCGAGTATTGCGCGTGGTTACCCGCTGCAAGATGCCATGGTGTTGGCCAAGGCCTATGTTACGCAAGGCCTGCGAATGTCCTCCCAAATCGGGGGTGGGCCCGGCGCCGTTGCCCATATGGGATGGCCCGTACACGGCTGGGATTTGCCGTCGGTTAATCATAGTCTGCGCGAGCATACGATAGAGTCTTTCCCTGATTGTGATGGGCCGCTCGGTTTGTATCCTGTGGTCGATAATGCACAGTGGGTCGAGCGCCTGCTCAAGCTTGGTGTCAGGACTATTCAGTTACGGGTTAAAGACAAAAGCGGCGACGCCTTAAGGGCGGAGATTGAACAGGCGGTTGCTGCCAGTCGCCAGTACCAAGCTCGTCTTTTCATCAACGATTTTTGGCAGGAAGCTATCGCCGCCGGAGCCTATGGTGTGCACCTTGGACAGGAAGACCTTGCCACTGCAGACATTCTTGCCATTCGGAAGGCCGGATTGCGACTGGGCATTAGTACACACAGCTATTACGAGATTGCCACTGCGCACAATGTGAAGCCAAGCTATATCGCCCTGGGCCCGATATTCCCCACCACGAGCAAAGTCATGCCCTTTAGTCCACAGGGTATTGGCCAGCTGAAAAAGTGGGTGGCAATGCTGGGTGGACAGTACACCCTGACGGCAATAGGTGGCATTGATGTGCGCCGGGCGCGTGAAGTTCTGGCCACTGGCGTTGGCAGCTGCGCCATGATCAGTGCTATAACGGAATCCAGTAACCCTGAACAAACGGTGGCCGAATTGCTGGCATTACACAAAGCATCCGAAAACGGGGCAACCCAGTGAAACGGCTGGCTTGGCTGGCGGCGCTGCTGGCTGGACTATGGACGGGCTTGGCGTCGGCTGATATTCAGGTCCAAGCCCTGTTTGAGGGCTCTGCCTACCTGAAAATCGACGGCCAACAGAAGCTCCTGCGAGAAGGACAATCCTTTAACAACTTAACCCTGATCTCAGCCAATCCTCGGCGGGCCTTGGTCGATTGGAATGGTGAGCGGCAGGAGCTGACGCTCAGTTCACGGATCAGCGCCAAGTTTAAGCAAAACCAGTCGAAAGAAGTGACCTTGCATCGCAGCAAGGACCTCAAATATGTCACGACAATTCAGGTCAACGGCAGGCAAATAACCGCGTTACTGGATACCGGCGCTAACCTGATGGCCATGAGCGCCACTCACGCCAAACTCTTGGGCCTGAACTATCGCAAGGGTGATAAAGCGATGGTTTCGACCGCCAGCGGCCGGGCGCCAGCTTACCGGGTTAATTTAGGCTCGGTGTCTGTCGGCGGTATTGTTGCGCGGCATGTGCCAGCCGTTGTTATAGAGGGCAATTATCCTGCTGACGTGCTCTTGGGTATGAGCTACCTTGAACACGTGGATATGCAGGAAAAAAATAATATCCTGACCCTCCGCGCGCGCTATTAAGCGTCCAATATCGTCGTTGTCACCTGAAATTTGCGCGTCGACCCTGCCGGCTTTACCAAGACAGCGTAAATATCGATCGTAATTAAGTGCTGCGCTTCCTAGTTAAACGCATTTCAGGTCGAATTCAGGCCCCATTCAAGCTAGAATTGCGCCTCCCGAAAACTTGCTGGAGCGCTCAGTGTCCCTACGATTCGTCGAATCTTCAAAACTGCCCACACCTTGGGCGGTATTTGATATGCACGGTTTTGAGGATGTCGAAAATCAGAAAGAGCATATTGTGCTGACATTGGGTGATGTCAGCAGTGACCTGCCTGTGCTGGGTCGGGTGCATTCTGAATGCCTGACCGGTGACGCTCTATTCAGCATGCGCTGCGATTGCGGCTCGCAGCTTGAGGCGGCATTGCAGCGGATTGCGGAAGAAGGGAGAGGGGCCTTATTTTACCTGCGCCAGGAAGGTCGGGGCATTGGCTTGCTTAATAAAATTCGCGCCTACAAGCTGCAGGATGAGGGCGCGGACACGGTGGAAGCGAACGAAAAACTGGGCTTTCATGCGGACCTGCGCGATTACAGTATCTGCAAGGTGATGTGCGCCAAACTCGGCATAACGCGCCTCCGTCTGATGACCAACAACCCCCGCAAAGTAGATGCGTTGACTGAGCACGGCATTGAAGTGGTTGAGCGGATTCCCCTGCGCACCGGTGAAAACCCCCACAATGCGCGCTATCTCGCCACCAAGGCCGGCAAGCTTGGTCACCTCTTCGATCACTGATTAGTGACTGCCAGCGGGTGCCGCAAACGGGCACCCGGACGGCAATATTTCTCTGTACTCGTATTTGCTGTTCAGTCTCAGCCTTAGCCCCCGCCGCCAACATCCGACGTCCGACGTAAAGCCGGCGCGATAGCTTACCATTGTATTAAATCACTTGTTTTAATTCGAGGGCTTGCTTATCCTGCTTGCAGTGAAACTCATTCTGTCGGGAGTGATACGTGGACACACAGCAAACATTGGGGTTGACCATTATCGGGCTGTTTTTGCTGGCCTATGCCATTGAACTGGCCCGTGGCCGCATCCAGCGCAGTCGACAGCCCGTGCGTGATGCCCTGTTCAGTTTAGCGGGCATGATGGCCCAGGCGGGTCTCTCAGGCCCGGTATTGGGTGGTCTCAGTGGGTGGGCCCTGCTATCGTTTTTGCCGACGTCGGCGGGCGCCTGGGCCCACTGGCCGTTCTGGCCGGCTTTTATTGGCTTTCTCCTGTTGGAAGACTTTCTGCATTACTGGTTGCACCGCTATGCCCACGAGTGGCGCTGGCTGTGGAAGCTACACCGAACCCATCACAGTGGTACTGCCATGAATGTGGGCCTGGTGTTTCGCTACAATGTCTTCTGGACCCTGCTACTGCCGCAGGCCTGGTTGGCCGCCTTGCTGGTCTATATGGGCTTGTTGGAGGTCTACTTTGCCATCACGGCCATTACTTTTGGCGTGAATTTGGTCACCCATATGAGCAGTCGCTGGGATCTGTGGCTGTGGCAACGAGTACCCGCCATCCGTCCGGTATGGGCACTGGTGCGGCGGGCAATTACCACTCCGGACACCCATCATGCTCACCACGGTATGGGGCGTGCGGCACACTCACGCGGCAATTATGCGGTGGTTTTTTTTCTTTGGGATACCCTGTTTGGCACGGGGAAAATACCGCAGCAGGTGCAAGAAAGAATCGGTTTGCCCCACTCCGGTCGCCTGCATTGGGCTGAGGAGCTTTTCTGGCCGTTGGTCACCAGGCCGGTGGCGTCGCGCGCGGCCTCTGAGACTGCAAGTCGGGGTATGCTTTAACGGGGTGCGGCGACAACTGCGGTTTGGTCAACGCGGGCGCAGATGGCGCGGTAAATACCTTCCCAGTCCAATCCACACTCAGCCAACATTTCCTGATGGCTGCCGTGATCGGTAAATACATCGGGCAGGCCCAGGTTGAGAATATCGACTTGACGTTGGTTGCTAGCCAGTAGTTCATTAACGGCGCTCCCAGCGCCGCCGGCGATGGCGTTTTCTTCGAGGGTCACAATCAAGGTGTGACTGTCCGCCAAGTCTAGAATGAGCTCTTCGTCGAGGGGTTTGACGAAGCGCATGTCTGCAACGCTCGCATTCAGTTTATCGGCCGCAGCCATTGCAGCTGGCAGCAGTGTGCCAAAACACAAAATGGCGATCTGTTTGCCGTCGCGTTTGCGCAGGCCTTTACCGATGGGGAGCGCCCGCATGTCTCGTTCGATCAATGCGCCGGGGCCGGTGCCTCGCGGATAGCGGATGGCTGCCGGGCCCGGGTGGCAGTAGCCCGTGTAGAGCAGCTGTCGGGTTTCATTCTCGTCAGAGGGCGCCATGATCAGCATGTTCGGAACGCAGCGCAGAAAGGAGAGGTCGAAGGCGCCGGCATGGGTCGGGCCGTCTTCGCCGACTAAACCAGCGCGATCAATTCCGAATGTCACATCCAGATTCTGTAAGGCGATGTCGTGAATCAGCTGGTCGTAACCGCGCTGCAAAAAAGTGGAATAGATCGCGACGACGGGTTTGAGTCCGTCACAGGCCATACCGGCTGCCAGTGTCAGGGCGTGTTGCTCGGCGATGGCTACATCGTAGTAGCGGTCATTGTAGCGCTGGGCAAACTCGACCATGCCCGAACCTTCACACATTGCCGGGGTGATGCCTACCAGCAGGGGGTCCTGTGCGGCCATATCGCACAGCCAGTCTCCGAAGACTTTCTGGTATTTGGGCCCCTTGGGTTTGCTGACAACTTTGGGCTGTGCGGGCTTTGGCTCGATTTTGGTAATGGCGTGGTAGCCAATGGGGTCGAGTTCCGCTGGTTGAAAGCCCTTGCCCTTGCGGGTGATGATATGCAGCAGTTGGGGTCCTTCCAAATCGCGCATATTGCGTATGGTTGGTACCAGTACGTCGAGATCGTGACCGTCTATGGGGCCGATGTAATTAAAACCTAGCTCTTCAAACAGTGTGGCGGGCGCAACCATTCCCTTCATGTATTCTTCAAGGCGCGCGACCAGATCTTTGGGGTTACCCGGCAGCTTGGCAAGAATTTCCTTCCCGCCATCGCGGATGTTGTTATAGACCTTGGAGGCCCAGATTTTGGAAAAGTAGGTGTTCAGGCCGCCTTCGTTTTTCGAGATCGACATCTGGTTGTCGTTCAGTACAACCAGCATATTGGCGTTGCAGTGAGCGGCGTGGTTGATGGCCTCGAATGCCATGCCCGCCGTCATGGCGCCGTCACCAATAACCGCGACAGTGCGACGGTCCTCACCTTTCTGGCGCGCCGCCAGCGCCATGCCTAATGCAGCGCTGATACTGGTACTGGAATGGCCGACGCCAAAGGTGTCGTATTCACTTTCAGCTCGTTTGGGAAAGCCCGCCAGGCCATTGGCCATGCGCATGCTGTGCATCTGATCGCGGCGACCGGTAATGATCTTGTGGGGGTAGCATTGGTGGCCGACATCCCAGACCAGCCGGTCGTAGGGGGTTTGGTAGACAAAGTGAAGCGCTAGGGTCAGTTCAACGACACCCAGACCAGCGCCAAAGTGCCCACCTGTGCAGCCGACTGAATACAGCAGAAACTCCCGTAGCTCGAGAGCAAGCCTTTCCAGATGCTCTTCGGGCAGCGCGCGCAGATCTTCTGGCGCACGGATGCCGTCCAGTAGGGGCGTATTGGGGCGCTGGAGGGGAATTTCTTTAAACATGGCCACTACGGTCTGGTT
>JBFKDP010000145.1:0-9587 GCA_041619575.1 Litorivivens sp. | reverse complement strand
TGGGTGAGGATATCGAGCGGGCCATCGCAGAACTGGATCGCCTGCTCGCCTAACTTCAGGGTTCATTCCGATCTACCCTGTTGGTTCCGTCTACGCCGTTTTTACCGGCAGCTCCAGTCGGACCTGAATTTCCGTCGTCACCATCGCCAGCGCTCAGGCCTGCGGCGGCCTTCACCGCTATTGAAGACGTTAAGAGTTTCTTTTTTCATTGTCTTCCCCGTTGCTACCGGTTTAGGTGGATTACTAAACAGCGCTATAGGCTGGGGGGTGTGGCGAGTGCGCAAAAAAAAGAAGCAAAAAAAACCCCGGCAGAGCCGGGGTTTTTGGTAGTACTAAGGCTTAGACGAACTGCATCAGAGCCAGGAATACAACGGTTAATGCGATACTGCAGTGAATAACGCCTTTGACCGTGGTCATCGGGCCGGTTTTGCCCCAGATGGCATTCGCTTCAAGCGCCAGAATCAGTGCCATCACAATCCAGAAACCCAGCGGCAGGCTGTTAACACCATAGCTGGCTGCGCCTGTGCCGTGGAAAGAACCCATCATACCCAGCAGCATCGGGCCGGAGAACAGCGTATTGGTGCGCGAAGCCAGACCGGCCTTGGGAGCGGCAGTGGCAGCGTCACCGGGGGTGATACCGCACACGATTTTCTGGTTTGGCCAGATGATGAGCCATACATTCAGGAACATCAGGGTACCCATGGTCGCACCCATGATGATGTACGAATCCCAGCCGTGAGACTGGCGAACCAGCTCAAGCAGCACAACGCCGGTCAGGAAGGTGAACATCGCACCCCAGCGGAACCACCAGAGGGCGCGCGGAGCCAGTTTTTTAACGGCATCCGCCTTGGCGCCGGCTTCGGCTTCCTTGAAGTATTCGGTTTGTACAAAGTTAAAGTAGTAAAGCAGGCCGATCCACGTAATGCCGAACAGTACGTGCAGCCAGCGGAAAAGTACGTCGGTGGTAATAAATGCGTCCATGAGTCTTCCCTATCAGTAGTGGCAGAATGAACTATTATTGATCCTCGCTATCACAAGGTTGAGTACACAAAGTTCCAGCGAGGGCTTGATTGTGGGCGCAGTATAGCAAAAAGTATGACAAGCAATAAACGGCGCTGCAGCTGTAAAATTGCCTGACTGCAGCGGTCGAATAGCGACTGGGTCCCTGTTGCAGCCCAGAGTCTGCTGTCATAATGCGTCACTTCATAGCCAAAGGGTATCTGAATGAGTAACACCGACAAGCCAGGTGGCGTCAAACCCGACGCCGACGATATCGAATCGTTCAAGCGTGAGCGCAGAACGCGAATTGTCGATCGCATAGGTGACGTGCCCGATGTGGCGGGTGAGGCTGGCGGTAGTGGTTCGGCGGGGTGGCTGGCCTGGATTGTCATTGTGTTGCTGCTGTTTGGTGGCTATTACCTTTATCAGCAACTGGATTTGGCTCGGGCTCAGCTGACACTGGACCAGCAGCGGATTATGCGGCTGGAAAAGCAGCTCAACATCACGGACGAGAGTGTCAACCTGACCAGTGACCAGATGGAAAAGCAGGTGAAGTTTCTGGACACGGAAATTCGCAAGCTTTGGGATAATGTCTGGAAAAAGAGCAAGGAACAGCTCAGTGAGCATGAAGAGCGGCTCACAAAATTTGAGAAATCGCTGGCGAGTCTGCAGGGCCAGGTTGCCAAGGCCGAGCAGGCCACGGCCAAAGATCGCAAAGAGTTGTCCAGCCTGAAGCTGCAGCTCCAGAAAACCCAGTCAATGGCTGAAACCAACTGGAGCGAAATCGCCGAGCTTAAAGACGGCGGAGATATGGCTCAAAAGGTTGCTCGCCTGGAATCGCGGATCAAGGCTAATGAAGAGTGGCTGGAGTCGGTCAATGCCTTCCGCAAGCAGGTGAACCGCGATATCAACAATCTGCGTGAAACCGTCAGCGCCAACCACTCGGGGTCTGCGCCAGCCACGGCCCCATAGCGAGCCGGTGAAAGCACCTGCGCCCTGAGGTATAATCCCGCCCCTGCCAGCGATGCAGGGGCTTCTTTACTCCCTGTATTGCGTTTTTGACTTGCCGAGACAGTAACGAGGCCCCAATGACGCTTATCCGCCAAGACGACCTTATCAGCAGTGTGGCTGATGCCCTGCAATATATTTCCTACTATCACCCGGTTGATTTTATTCAGGGTGTTCACGAGGCCTACCAGCGCGAGCAAAACCCCGGCGCCAAAGATGCCATGGCGCAAATATTGATCAACTCGCGTATGTGCGCCGAGGGCCACCGCCCCATCTGTCAGGATACCGGCATTGTGACTGTGTTCCTCAAAGTGGGCATGAATGTGCAGTGGGAAGGAGATATGCCGCTCACTGATATGGTGAATGAGGGCGTTCGCAGGGCTTACAACCATCCGGACAATGTGCTCCGGGCCTCTATTCTGTCTGACCCGGATGGCGCTCGTCAGAACACCAAGGACAATACACCCGCAGTCATCCACTACGAGATTGTGGCTGGTGACAAAGTGGAAATCTATGTTGCTGCCAAGGGTGGTGGCAGCGAGGCCAAGTCAAAGTTTGCCATGCTCAACCCCTCAGATTCTGTGGTGGACTGGGTGCTGGAACAGCTGCCGAAAATGGGTGCGGGCTGGTGTCCGCCGGGTATGCTGGGTATCGGTCTGGGCGGCACCGCCGAGAAGGCCATGCTGCTGGCAAAAGAAGCCTTGCTCGACCCCATCGATATTCACGAGCTGCGCGAGCGCGGTGCGGCGAACCGCTCGGAAGAGCTGCGGCTGGAATTGATGGACAAGGTCAACAAGCTGGGTATTGGCGCTCAGGGTTTGGGTGGCCTGACGACTGTGCTCGATGTTAAGGTCAAAGACTACCCGACCCACGCCGCCAATAAGGCTGTGGCTATCATCCCCAACTGTGCGGCCACCCGCCACGTACATTTCACGCTTGACGGATCTGGCCCAGCTGAGCTGGTGCCTCCCTCATTGGACGATTGGCCTGAGATCACCTGGGAGGTGGGTGAAAACGTGCGCCGGGTGAATCTGGATACCGTGACCAAGGAAGAGGTGAAAGAGTGGCAGCCGGGCGAAACTGTGCTGCTGTCCGGCAAAATGCTTACGGGTCGCGATGCCGCCCATAAGAAAATGGTCGATATGCTGGCCAGGGGCGAGCAGTTGCCGGTGGATATGACCGGGCGCTTCATTTATTACGTTGGCCCTGTTGATCCTGTGCGCGAAGAAGTAGTGGGCCCGGCGGGTCCGACGACGGCTACCCGCATGGACAAATTTACCCGCACCATGCTGGAAGAAACCGGCCTGCTCGGCATGATCGGCAAGGCTGAGCGCGGTGATACGGCGATAGACGCAATCCGTGACAGCGAGGCCGTTTATCTGATGGCCGTAGGCGGTGCGGCCTATCTGGTGGCACAGGCGATAAAAAAGGCCGAAGTGGTTGCCTTCCCTGAGCTGGGAATGGAAGCGATCTACGAGTTTGATGTGGTCGATATGCCGGTGACGGTTGCCGTGGACAGCAAGGGTGAGTCGGTTCACAAGACCGGCCCGGCCAAATGGGCTGCGATGATAGAGGAGCAGGCGATAGAGCTTGTTTGATGCTGGAGGGAGACGCTTGAGGGTAGGCGGGGGAAGCAAAAGTCTGGCGTCTCCCGTCTTCCGCCCAGCATGTCCCGGCCATTTGCATTTCCCCGTCCACCCCTGTGAAATACCGCAAACTTCCAAGCGGATCGCAACCTTTTGACCAAACAGACCTTTTACTGGCACGACTACGAAACCTGGGGTGCGGATCCATCGCGTGATCGCGCCTCCCAGTTTGCCGGCATTCGCACTGATACCGAACTCAATATCATCGGTGAGCCACTGGTTATCTATAATCGACCGACACCGGATATGGTGCCCCAGCCAGAGGCGTGCCTCGTGACGGGTATCACACCGCAGGAGGCACTGGAAAAGGGGCTGAGCGAAAGAGAGTTTATCGCTGCGATCCATGCCGAGCTGTCGCAACCCGGCACCTGCGGTGTGGGCTACAACAGCATCCGTTTTGACGATGAAATTACGCGCTACACTCTTTACCGCAATTTTTACGATGCCTATGCCCGTGAGTGGCAAAACGGCAATTCGCGCTGGGACCTGATTGATGTCGTCCGGCTGTGTTGTGCGCTGCGCCCCGATGGCATTGAGTGGCCGATTGGCGACAACGGTGCAGTGTCTTTCAAATTGGAGTCACTCACTGCCGCGAACGGGCTCAGTCATGAATCGGCCCATGATGCCCTGTCAGATGTGCATGCCACTATAGATCTGGCACGGCTGATCAAGCGTGAAAAACCAAAGCTGTTCGACTACGCCCTGGAACTACGCAAAAAGCAGCAGGTGGCTCGTCTGTTGGATATGAACCGGCAAAAGCCCGTGCTGCACATTTCCAGTCGCTACCCGGCCAGTCGTTACTGTGCCGCTTTGGTGATGCCCCTGGCCATGCATCCGGTGAACAAAAACAGCATTATCGCCGTCGATCTGATGGCTGACCCGGACGCATTGATGAATCTTAATGCCAGTCAGGTCGCCGAGCGCGTGTTCAGTCGCGCTGAGGATCTTGAGGATGGGGTTGAGCGTATCCCCCTGAAAGAGATCCACCTGAATCGTTCGCCCATGTTGGCGACCTTGAATCTGCTGGACGAGGAAACCCAAGGCCGTTTGCAGATCGATATGAAGCAATGCGAGCGCCATTGGCAGCAACTGAGCGAATGCCGCGGTTTATCGGCAAAACTTGACGATATTTACAGTCAGCGCCAGTTCGCGGCAGACACAGACCCGGACCGGATGCTATACAGCGGCGGCTTCTTTGGCAGCGAAGATCGGCAGTTAATGAACGATGTGCAGACATGTGATGGACGCACCCTGTCTGAGCGGAGCTTTCCTTTTACTGACAAGCGCTTGCCTGAATTGCTTTTTCGCTATCGCGGGCGCAATTTTCCTGCGTCGCTTTCGCCTGATGAGGCCGCCCTGTGGCAGGAATTCTGTCATCAGCGTGTTCATCAGGCAGATGGAGGAGGCAGCATCACGGCATCGGGCTGTCTGGCGCGTATTGCAGAGTTGCGGGCTCAAGGCGATCTCAGCGCCGATAAACGGGCGGTACTGGATTCGCTGGAGCAGTATGTGCGGGAATTGCCGTGACGGCTGGCTGGTGGGTGTATATGATCCGGGCCCGCAGCGGCAAACTGTATACGGGCATCAGCACAGATGTGGAGCGCCGCTATCGCGAGCATGGTAAAGGCGGTAGTAAAGGAGCCCGTTTTTTTCGCGGTGACCCACCCGCTGAGTTGGTTTATACCGAAGTCGCAGCTGACAGGGCTGCCGCCTCACGTCGCGAGGCGGCGATAAAATCATTGTCGCGGGCTGAGAAGCTTGCACTGATCAATAACACAATTCCATCAGGAGAAGATTTTGGCTGAGGTTCAGGAAGCACGCGAAGCCAGCAAGAACCTCGGTGTGCTGCGTTCGATGTACGGCTTTATCAAGCCCTACCGGGCTCAGGTTGTCGGGGCCAGTATTGCGCTGATCTTTACCGCAGCGGTCACACTCTCTCTGGGACAAGGATTGCGTATTCTGGTCGACAACGGGTTTTCTGCGGGCACACCTGCAATGCTGAATCAGGCGCTGCTGCTGTTTATGTCCCTGGTTGTATTGCTGTCGATAGGGACCTTTATCCGCTTTTATCTGGTGTCGTGGATCGGTGAACGGGTGAGCGCAGATCTGCGAAAGGCAGTATTTGACCATGTGGTAACGCTGCATCCGGGCTTTTTTGAAACCAATCTCAGCGGAGAGATTCAATCGCGCATCACAACGGACACCACGCTGCTGCAAACGGTTATTGGCTCGTCCGTCTCAATAGCCCTGCGCAATGCGCTCATGTTTATCGGCGGATTACTGTGGTTGTTTATCACAAATCCCAAGCTAACCAGCTTGGTGTTGCTGAGCGTGCCCTTAGTCGTTGTGCCAATAATTGTTTTCGGCCGACGTGTACGCAATTTGTCGCGAACGACACAGGATAAAATTGCCAGCGTGGGTAGTTTTGTGGGTGAAGCTGCAAAAAATATTAAGGTGCTGCAGGCCTTTAATTATCAGGAACGCGACAAGGCCTTGTTCGCGCGCCACGTTGAAAGCGCGTTTGATATATCCGTGCGCCGCATTAACCAGCGCGCGTGGCTGTCGACAACGGTGATTATGCTGGTGCTCGGTGCGGTGGCCGCCATGCTCTGGGTCGGTGGCCACGACGTTCTGGAAGGCCGCATTAGCAGCGGCGAACTGACAGCCTTTATCTTTTATGCTGTGATGGTTGCGGCCTCGGTTGGTGCTATCTCGGAAGTCTATGGCGATTTGCAGCGGGCAGCGGGTGCGACCGAACGCCTGCTGGAACTGCTGGCGGCCAAAAGCCTTATATTACCACCGGAAAATCCCGTGGCATTGCCTGAGAAAGTGGTTGGCCGGGTGGAACTGGACGCGGTTGATTTTGTCTACCCGTCGCGCCCTGACTATCTCGCCATCAACCAGCTAAGTTTGGATATTCCTGCGGGAAGCAGTCTTGCGCTGGTGGGCAGTTCTGGGGCGGGAAAATCGACCTTGGTTGACCTGCTGCTGCGGTTTTACGATGTGCAGTCGGGCAGTATTAGTTTTGACGGTATCGATATTCGTGAGCTTTCCCCTCACGATTTGCGTGCGCAGATTGCCCTGGTGCCGCAGCAGCCGGTGCTGTTTACCGGCAGTGTTGCCGACAATATCCGCTACGGAAACCCCCTGGCCAGTGATGAGGAGTTGGAGTCAGCCGCTCGGGCCGCCTACGCGCACGATTTTATCGAGCGCTTGCCCGAGGGTTACAACAGCTTTGTGGGCGAGGGAGGGGTTCGTCTCTCCGGCGGGCAGCGCCAGCGCATCGCCATTGCCCGGGCAGTCTTAAAAGATCCGAAACTGCTCTTGCTGGATGAAGCCACCAGTGCACTGGATGCGGAGAGCGAATACCAAGTGCAGCAGGCGCTGCAGCGTTTGATGAAAAACCGCACGACCATTGTGATCGCCCACCGCTTGGCCACTGTCATCAAGGTGGATAAGATAGCCGTGCTGGATCATGGCCAGCTGGTGGCGACGGGGCGTCACAGTGAACTGATACAAAACTCGCCGCTGTATGCGCGCTGGGCGAGTCTGCAGTTTGATAATCCCGACGCAGACATCGCAGCTAACCGTGCGGTCGTTCCTCAGGAGTCAACGTGAAATTTACCGGAAGCCATATTCTCTCCATTGCCCAGTTTGAGCGCGAACAAATTGAACAGCTGTTTGCGGTGGCTGATCGCATGCAGCCTTATGCCCATCGGCGCAAGGTGACCCGTGTGCTCGATGGCGCAATACTGGGCAGTATGTTTTTTGAGCCTTCGACGCGCACGCGGGTGAGCTTTGGCTGCGCCTTTAATTTGCTGGGTGGGGAAGTCAGGGAAACTACTGGCTTTGAAAGTTCGGCAATTGCCAAGGGTGAATCGCTCTACGATACCGCGCGAGTCTTGAGCGGCTACAGCGATGTGATTGTTATGCGCCACCCGACGTCGGGTTCTGTGGCGGAGTTTGCGTCGGCAAGCCGGGTGCCGGTCATCAATGGCGGTGACGGCGCGAACGAACACCCCAGTCAGGCTTTGTTGGACCTCTACACCATTCGCAAAGAGCTTAAGCACAAGGGGCGAGAGGGGATTGATGGTCTGCGCATAGCCATGATCGGCGACCTGAAATACGGCCGCACGGTCCATTCACTGTGCAAATTGCTCAGCCTGTTCAACAATGTCCACCTGACCCTGATATCACCGGATGAACTGCGCATGCCCCCGGAGATTGTCGAGGCGCTTCGCGCCAGTGATAATACTGTTGTCGAAAGCGATGCGATGGAATCAAGTATTGCCCATGTGGATATTGCCTACTCCACGCGCATTCAGGAAGAGCGATTTGCCAGCAAGGAGGAGGCGAGCCTGTACCGTGGGCGCTACCGCCTCAATCAGGCTATTTATACGCGTTTTTGCGAACCGAACACCGTGATTATGCACCCACTGCCGCGCGATTCTCGCTCTGAGGCCAATGAGCTCGACAATGATCTTAATGAAAACCCCAACCTTGCCATTTTTCGTCAGGCAGACAACGGTGTGCTGGTGAGAATGGCACTGTTCGCCTTGATTCTCGATGTGGCGGATGAAGTGGATCGTCATGCGCGCGATGTAAACTGGTATACCGAGCGCCGCTTCTAATGACTTTCGGCAAGGACGATTTCGAAGTGCAGACTGAGCGTACGCAATGGCGAGGCTTTTTCGAGGTTGTTGACGTGACCCTGCGCCACCGTCTGTTTGCGGGTGGCTGGAGTGGGAGTATTCAGCGCGTTGTAGCGCGGCGCCGGCAGGCAGTAGGGGTGTTGATTTATGACCCCCATATTGATTGTCTGGCGGTTGCCGAACAGTTTCGCGTAGGGGCCCTGCAGCGCACGCCCTCGCCCTGGCTGATGGAATTGATTGCCGGTTTGATGGAGCCCGGCGAGTCGCCTGAAGATGTTGCCCGCCGCGAGAGCCTTGAGGAGGCCGGGGTCGAATTGCAGAATATTGTGCATGTGGCCTCCTACTATTCTTCTCCGGGCGGCAGTGACGAGTATTTTCACCTGTATTGCGCTAGCGCGGATCTTTCCACTGCCGCGGGTCAGTACGGTTTGCCTGAAGAAAATGAAGATATCCGTTTGCATGTGCTGCCCGTACCCGAAGTACTGGCCATGATCGATGATGGCCGCATCGACAACGCCCACAGTCTTGTGGCCATAAACTGGTTTGCTCGTCATCACGCGCAGTTGCGCAGCGACTGGTCCTGACCAATGGCTGACAAGGGCGCGAAAGAACAGTCTGTCGAGGTTCCCCGCGCTCCGGGCTTGCTGAGATCGAGCGCCGTTGTCGGCGTAATGACCATGCTGTCGCGTGTACTCGGTCTGGCGCGCGATATTGTGATCGCGGCGATGGTTGGCGCGAATGCTAATGCCGACGCCTTTTTTGTAGCCTTCAAGATCCCCAATTTCTTGCGCCGTTTGTTTGCTGAAGGGGCATTTTCCCAAGCTTTTGTACCGGTGCTGGCGGAATATCGGGAACGCGGCAGCATTGCGGTTGTGCGGAGGCTGCTGGACCGGGTTGCCGGCGTGCTTGGGGGTATCCTGATGCTGGTGACCCTGCTGGCGGTTATCGGAGCCCCTGTTGTGGCAACCCTGTTTGCTCCGGGCTTTCACAGTGATGTCACCAAATTTGCGCTGACGACGGACATGATCCGTATCACCTTCCCCTACTTGTTTCTCATCTCCATGACGGGCTTTGCTGGCGCCATTTTGAATAGCTATGGCCGCTTTGCTGTGCCGGCCTTCACCCCGGTTTTACTCAACTTGTCTCTGATTGGGGCGGCATTGTGGATATCTCCGCGCCTGTCCGAGCCGGCCGTTGGCCTAGCCTGGGGCGTGTTGATTGCGGGCATGGTTCAGTTTTGTTTTCAGCTGCCGTTTTTACGCCGTATTCACTTGTTGCCCAG
>JBFKDP010000144.1:0-9630 GCA_041619575.1 Litorivivens sp. | reverse complement strand
GCAATGGCGCTGACGACGGCGTCACACAAGGGCCACTGATTGACAGTGCAGCGGTGGCGAAAGTTGAAGAGCATATTCAGGATGCACTGAGCAAGGGGGCGCGTACTCTCTGCGGGGGTGAGCGCCTGCCGCAGGGCGAAAACTTTTACTCGCCCACCGTCTTGGTCGATGTGGATCAAAGCATGTTGATTGCTCACGAGGAGACCTTCGGCCCGGTTGCTCCCCTGATTCGCTTCTCCAGCGACGAAGAAGTCATTCAGATGGCCAATGACACCGATTTTGGTCTGGCAAGCTATTTCTACAGCCGCGATATTGGTCGCGTCTGGCGTGTTGCTGAAGCCCTGGATTACGGCATGGTTGGCATCAATACCGGTATTATCTCCAACGAAGTAGCACCCTTCGGCGGTGTTAAGCAGTCGGGTTTTGGCCGCGAGGGTTCCCACTACGGCATTGACGAGTATATGGTGCTCAAGTATCTGTGTATGGGGGATTGAGTTAGCACCCCCTAAGGAACTCGCTTACACCTAATAACTATAATTAAATCAGTGCGTTGTATGTTTTTTATGAATTGCCTGACATCCCTCAAGCCCCTGTGGGAATGGGCTTTGTTGAGCACTCTCGGTGGGTTTGCTATAGTTCCGCGCCTCGCGTTTCTCACCTGGCAGCATCGCCTCGGGGCGAACTGCTGGTTTTAACGGGCAAGGTCTGCCCCGATGTCGCCCGACCGAATAACAAGCGGTTGATCCACTCCGGTCAGCCATCGCGCACCTTGCCTCCATAGTTACCCGGATGTTTATGACACAGGCTGTGGCCTCTAACGATATCAGGAGCGACATCCCGCTATTGCAGGTGCTGGCGGAGTTAGGCTTTGCTGCGCGCAGCAGCCAGCGGCAGAACCTGGCTGAGCTACTGGGTGACCAGATTGACCTAGCTGACTCCATTGCGTTGGCTCGCGCGCTGATGTCGCTAGACCGGGCAAAAGTACCTGCCGCAGCGTCTATGGAAGCGCCACAGCGTCAGTTTTTAAATGCGCGGGCAGGTATGATCAAAATGATTACAAACTGCTTTGAGCCCGGTGATACACCGGCAACCTTTAATCTGCCCAGAGCTGAAATTTTCAGCGACCCGAAAGAAGGGGTAAAGCCCTACCAACGCTTTTATTCACTGATTCAAAGCGAGCTGGACCATCGGGTCACGCGTTTGCGCAAATCGCTGCGGGCCTCATTGGGCTTTGAAGGGCAGGGCATGGTTCGACTGGCAGCGCTGGATCGCATTGTGGACGATACCCTTGGCGAGCACAGTCGCCGTGTGCTCGCCGTGCTACCCAAGCTACTCGGTGAGCAATTCAACAAGCATAGCCAGAATGTGCCGGGCGGCCTCCAGTCGACCAATCCGCAAGAGTGGACCCAACCCGGCGGCTGGCTGCTGACGTTTTATCAGGACATGCGGCACATGCTACTCGCTGAAATGGATTTTCGCCTCCTTCCGGCGCGCGGTCTGCTGGATGCTTTAGATACTCGGGAAAACCTATGACGAAAACTTTCTCCTTCATTGTCTTTATGCTGGGTGCGCTGGTCGTTATCTGGATGGGCTCCAGTTTTATACACAGCAACGGGCTGGCGCTGCTGGTGACTGTACTTATTGCCGCGGCTTACCTAGCCGGCTTTGTGGAACTCCTGCGCTATCAACAGGCGACCGAGTCACTGTTGGGTGCACTGGCGTCAGTAACTGAACCGGTCGAGGATCTTGGCCGCTGGCTGCAATCGCTCAATCCATCACTGCGTTTTGAGGTTCGCCAGCGAATCTACGGTGAATCAGCGGGGCTGCCAGCTCCCTTGCTGACGCCCTACCTTGTGGGTTTGCTGGTCATGCTCGGCTTGCTGGGTACCTTTATCGGCATGGTAGAAACCTTGCAGGGGGCTGTAGGTGCACTGCAGGGAACCACAGAACTCGAAGCCGTGCGCAAAGGACTCGCAGCACCCATAGAAGGACTCGGCATGGCTTTTGCGACCTCGGTTGCCGGTGTTACAGCGTCGGCCATGCTGGGCCTCATCTCGACCATCAGTCGCAAGCAGCGACTGCAGGCTTCCCGCCAACTTGATGGCGAAATGGCGGGCGTTTTCAAACAGCATTCACTCAGTTTTCAACGGCGTCAAACTTATGAGGTATTGCAGGCACAATCCGCCGTCATGCCCAGGGTGGCGGAACAGCTTTCCACGCTGGCAACGCAGCTGGATGCGCGTATGCAAACCTTGGCAGAGAGTTTGGGGCAATCCCAGCAAAGCCTGCAGCAAGGTCTTGTCAATCAATATCAGGCGCTTAGTCAGTCGGTGGAAAGTGCGCTGAGCAAAGGTTTTCAGGACACGGGAAGGTTGGCGGCTGAAAGCGCCCAGCCCGTCTTGAAAGCCTTTACTGAATCTCTGGAAAAAGAGAGTAAAAGCACCCAGCGGCATATCGCGGCGGCCGTTGAACAACAGCTCTCAGCCGTGAATAAACAGCTCGATCAAAGTAGTGAAAAATTGCACAGTGCCTGGCAATTGGCCCAGCAATCACAGCGAGAGGTCAATGAACAATTTCTGGGGCAGATTGGCGAGCGCCTGACCTCTGTTCAGGCAGAACTTAGTCAGGGTGCGCAAGCCATGATGAGTGGCCTGCGTGAGTCCCATGGTGCCTGGCTGGATCAGCTTCAGGAGTCTGAGCAAACTCGCCTGAAGCAATGGCGGGAGCAGTTTGAGTTATCCGCCCGTAGCCTGCAGGAAGCATCTGCGGAGCTTGGTGATCGGGCGCGCCAGAATGCTGCTGACAGTCAGAACGAGATTGCGAAGGTACTGGCTCAGGGGCAGACCTTGATGAATTCCCTGCAAGAGCATGAAAACCGTTGGCAGGAAGAAGGCGCGGCCCGCCTGCAGAACCTAACCGATACCGTAAGTGCACAATTGCAGGCTCTGCGTACCGAAGAGCAGGCGCGCGGTGAAGCTGCTGTCGAGCGCCTGGCAGAACTGCAGGAAGCCAGTGCCAGGCAGTTGGCTGCACTGGGCGAAGCTCTGGAGCAACCGATGGCACGGCTGATCGATACGGCCTCTGATGCGCCGAAAGCGGCGGCCGAAGTCATTGAACAACTGCGCGGAGAAATCAGCAAAAATATTGAGCGCGACAACAGTCTGCTGGAAGAACGCCAGCACACCTTAAGTCAACTCAATGCACTGTCTGCGAGCCTAGAGGAAAATGCCCGTCTGCAGCGTGAGGCGGTGCAAGCCTTGCTGGAAGGTTCCTCCGAGCATTTGCAGGGGGTTGGGGAGTCCTTTACGGAGCGCGTGAATACCGAAAGTCATTCGCTGGTTGAACAGATGGCACATTTCTCTGCCAGTACGGCGGAGCTGGCGGTGCTCGGCGAGGTATTTACTGGTGCTGTTAAGCAATTCGGTGAAGCTAACCAGCAGTTAATGGCGCGACTGGAGCATATTGAAAAAGTGCTGTTGGATGCGGGCAAACGCAGTGACGAGCAGATGGAATACTACTTGGGTCAAGCGCGGGAAATTATTGATCACAACCTGGTTTCTCATCAGGAGCTGCTGGGTCACGTGCGCGAACTGAACGGAACGCAGGGATAATCGATCGTGGCAGACTTGGAGAATACCCTCGACCAAGAGCCCCCAATCTGGGCCGTATTTGGCGACCTGATGACAGGGTTGGTGGGTGTGTTTGTCCTGCTGCTGGTTTGGGCGCTGGGTTTTCAGCTGGAGCTGTCACAGTCTCTGAAACAGGAAGTTGAAAAACGCGAAGCGGAGCAGCAGCGGCGTGAAGCGCTGGAGCAGGCGCTTGCCGCACCCCTGGCACAAGGGCGGATTACCTTTGAGGAGGGTCGAATTGGCATCAGTGGGAATGTGTTATTTGCCTTGAATTCTGCTGATCTGCAGGACGACGGCCGCGCCCTGCTGGAAAGCCTTATCGAGCCATTACTGTTTTTTCTGAATGAGCATCAGCAGCTATTGATGGTCAGTGGCTTTACTGACGACCTGCCGATTCAGGATGGGAACCTTAGCTTCAATGATAACTGGGAGCTGTCTGCCCAGCGAGCCTTGACGGTTACCCGTGCATTAATAGCGGCGGGTATGCCGGCGGAACGCGTATTTGCGGCGGCTTTTGGCGATCAGCAACCCGTTGCCAGCAATGCCGACCCCGAGGGACGCGCCCGCAACCGCCGCGTCGAAATGGCGCCGGTGCCGCGCGGGGCGCATGCAGGTGATGGTCCCTGATATGGATGCTGCATCGCTGCGCAGCCAGCTGGCCGCCCTGAATTCGCAGATTGGCCCAGTGCTTGATCTCACTTTGGCGGAGCATTTGCTGGACAAGGCAGAATGCGCGCGTGAGAGCGTCGCGGCATTGCTGTTGGCAAAAGTACAGGCGCTGCTTGACCAGTGTGAATCAAATACCAGTCGGCCCGTCAGTCATGAGCCGGACGATTGCGCGCTGGAGCAGCAGCCGCAGCGTATGCGATTGGCGAAACTATTGGATGACTTGAGCGCCCCTTATAAGCAAGAAACCGATCAGGCCACTAGTCCACTGGATAAAAAGCTGCGCGAACAAAATGAAAAATTGATGGGCCTGGCAGACCCGCTCGCTAGCCGCGCAAGTGAAGCTGGTGCACAAGCAGCGCAAGAGAGTGACGTATTGCCACCATTGCGCGCAGCCAAACATCTACGAAAAACCCAGAGTCGTCATGCCAGCCAACAGAAGGTTCGCATTGCGCTGGACAATTATCCTAAAGACCCTGGCCCTTTGAATCCGCATATGCTGGCTGTTCAGATTCTCAAAGAAGTTCAGGCCTGCTCCCCCAAGTATCTGGAAAACCTGCTTGTTTTCCTGGACGGGCTGGCTGCGTTGGAACAGCATAAAAGCGCTAAGTCTAAAAAGTCTGCGCCTGCTACAAAGGGTAAAACCTGAAGGCCTAGCCAGCGCCCCATTGGGCAACAATACCTCAAGCCCGCCCTTCTCGTTGACTGTATGTGTATACAGTATTATAGTGGCCGGACGTTATCTTGTTGTGGGTCGCACTGCCGCAAAGAATCGCTCGTGCAGAACCGCCGAGTTGAAAGAGGGAGAGTCGGATCATGTCGCAAACTGCTGTAAAACGCTCTGACGCTCATCAGGAGTCTATGGATTCAATGTCATCGCCGCTCATCAGCCGCGAGCCCTGGTGGGCAATACCACCGCGCGCAGGCCAGAGTGAGCAGGATCTACAATGGGGATATCTGGAGATTTATGCTGATGGCACTTTTCGTTTCGATCCCACGCGGCCTAGCGACGAGGAAATCCGGAATCGCCGCGGCTGCTGGATGAGTCGCGATAGCGATTAAGCCAAGCTAGCGCTTACTCGGATGCTAGTCCAAACCAAATTGCTTGCCTCGTCGCTCAAAGATCCTTTGTACTACCTACGCAATCTACAGACGGTAATTCGCTGGATTTTGACGCATCACCCTGACCTTTTACTTCCCACGGAAATGGCGGCATTGCATAGTCTGCTTACTTTGCCGGAAACCAGTCAGGCCTTATTGGCGCGAATGGTAATGCGTAAGGGCGAGCATTTTCGGCGCGATAGCTTGAGCTATAAGGAGATCCCTTGCACTGATAGCGCTATCGGCGACCTGGCTGACAAAGGCTTTCTCGATCAGCAACCGCTACTGACAGCGACACAGGTGTTCAGGCTTTGTCGTTCGAGTGAGCTGCGCAGCATGTTGACTCAGCGACAGGTTGCGCTCCCTTCACCGTTTAGAAAAGCTGATGCGCTTTCAATGTTGACCGATATCGAAGTCGAGGAGGGCGCACAGACGCTTAGCCGGTGGTGGCCAGAAACAGAAAGTGCAGTCGTTGGTTTATTGGTACAGCCTTTGTTTGACCGTCTGCAGGTCATGTTTTTTGGCAATCTTTATCAGGACTGGTCTGAATTCGTCTTGACCGAACTCGGTCATCAGCGCTACGAGGAAGTGGCATTTGCACCCTCTTCTCGGGCTTTCCAAGAGCGTGCCGAGGTGGACTACTACCTGGCTCTGGCCGACTGTCAGCGTACGCTGGAAGAATCCGGGTCACTGTTCAAAGCGCTTTCACTACTACCACCGGTCACCAAAAACCCATGGCTCTCATATCGGCGTGACAAGGTATTGTTGCAACTGGCCTTGCAGGCGGAGCGCACTGGTGAATGCCAGATGGCGCTGGCGTTATATAAAGAAAATCAAAGAGAAGACTCTCAGGTGCGCTACCTGCGGATGCTGGAGAAAGACGCGGACCCCGGACGGGTTCTGGGGGCCGTTGATGCGGCAATAGCGGCGAGCCGGCAACCGCTCAGTCATATGCATCTGAAGCGAATTCGCCATCGAGCTCGACGTAAGTTGGGGGAGGATAGTGCGAAAGAAAACGCGCCTTCCTTTAACGAGGAAAGCATTGAGCTGCAAGCGCCACTGGCGCAACGGGTGGAATACTCTGCCGCAGAGTATTTAGCGGTGAGCACGGGGGCGCAGGTGTTCTATACCGAGAATAGTCTGTTTCCCTCCCTGCTGGTGCTCTTGTGTTGGGAAGAGTTTTTTTCGCCACTTCCCGGGGCATTTTTTAATCCCTTCCAGGCAGGCCCGGCAGATCTCTTTTGGCCGGATTTTGTGGCCAGACGCGAAACCGCGATTCAGGCCAAATTGAAGGCTCTTGAGTCGGGAGACTACCGCAGGCTGATACGTAAGACTTGGCAGGAAAAGTCAGGCATCCACTGCGCGCTTATCCATTGGGAAGTGCTCACACCTGAGCTGCTGGACCTGTGTTTAACGCAAATTCCTGCCCAGCACCTGCAGTCGATATTTGCCCATCTGTTAAAAGATTTACGTCATCACCGCAGTGGTATGCCGGATTTGACCGTGTTCGAGAACGGCAGCTACCGACTGGTAGAGGTCAAAGGCCCCGGCGATCGCCTGCAGGACCATCAACGCCTCTGGCTGGAGGCTTTCTGCGCGATGGGTGTCGACGTGTCAGTTTTGCACGTGAAATACGGCACATGAGTAGCGTCTCGGTAAAACAGCTCTGCGATTTTGCGGCCCGCAGCGGCAGTCTGGAATTTCGTTACACACCGGCACCGAGTTCAGACGAGGGAATGGCCGGGCACCGTACCGTTCAGGAGAGACGGCCGGAGCCCTATCTGGCAGAACATCCCTTGAGTGGTGTGTGTGAAGGGCTGATTGTGGGCGGCCGTGTTGATGGCTATTTTGCCGATGATCATGCCTGTTATCTGGAAGAAATAAAGACGCACCGTGGCAACCTTGCCCGTATTGGCCCGGGCAAGCGAGATTTACATTGGGCACAGCTGAAGGTCTACGGAGCCCTGTTTTGTCATTTGCACCGGCGCAGTGAAATCAGTTTGAGACTGACCTACTTTGAAGTGCGCAAAGAAGAAGAGATCCAGGAAGACGAGGTTTACGCGGCCGAAGATCTTTGGCAATTTTTGAGGGATCTGTGCCAGCGCTATTGCCGCTGGATGGCCCAAGAAACGCGTCATCGACAAGCGCGTGATACGGCATTACGAACCTTGGTCTTTCCCTTTGGCGATTTCAGGGGCGGCCAAAGAAGCTTGTCCGAGTCGGTTTACAAGGCGCTTTCAACCAATACGCCTATGCTGCTACAGGCACCCACCGGTATAGGAAAAACCATGGGGGTGCTGTTCCCCGCTCTGCATGCGATGCCTGTCCAACAGCTTGATCGCGTGTTCTATCTCACTTGTCGAAACACAGCCAAACCCTTGGCGCTGTCTGCACTGGAATGCATTGTTGAGCATCAGCCTGATACCGTGCCATTGCGGGTGCTGGAGCTCACATCGCTGGAGCAGAGTTGCGATCATCCGGACGCGGCCTGTCATGGCGATTCCTGTCCGCTGGCGAAGGGCTTTTTTGACAAACTCGACAGAGCCCGTCAGGAAGCTGCCGAATGCCGTTTTCTGAATGCAGACAGTCTTGCACGTATTGCCCGAAAGCATGATCTCTGCCGGTATTTTCTGGCTCAGGAAATGGCCCAGTGGAGCGATGTAGTTGTCGCCGACGTCAATCATTACTTTGACCAGCATGCGTTGCTGTATGCACTCACCGTGGAGCATGAATGGCGGGTAGTGCCCGTGGTTGATGAGGCGCATAACCTGATTGAACGGGCGCGCGCCATGTATAGTATCGATTTGAATGAAGCCGCGCTGCTGCAAACGGTACGCAATCCTCCTGCAGCCCTGCAAAAGCCGATTCAGCGACTTGAGTCAGCCTGGAATGAGCTGGTTAAGCCCTACGTTGTAAATGGTCATCATCTGAAAGCTGCCGACTATATACTGGATGATGTACCCGAGGTGTTAAATGAGGCGCTTTATGGATTAATTGCAGCGGTTACGGACTATCTCAGTGATCATCATCGCGCCAAGGATATACAGCAAATCCTGTTTTTAGCCATCGGCTTTTTGCGATTGGCGGAAAAGTTTGGTGATCACTCTCTGTGTACCTTGCGAGTCGCCGCTTCCGAGAAACACTATTTACAGGACCGTGGCAGTGCTGCGCTTATTATAGATAACCTGGTACCTGCAGATCATTTAGCGCCGCGATTTAAAACCGCCTGCTCGGTGATTTTGTTTTCGGCCACTTTGTCTCCCTCTGATTATTACAACGACCTGCTCGGAATGCTGGACAATACCGTGTTTGCAAATATTCCCAGTCCCTTTCGTCGCGAACAAATTGACTTGCGACTGATTACCGATATCAGCACGCGTATGGATCAACGTTTGGATTCGATGCCGGCATTGGCGGGGCGAATCGCTAGTCAGAGCGAACGCTGTGCCGGGAACTACCTGGTGTTTTTAAGTAGTTTTTCCTACGCAGCGGCGCTGACCGCCTATTTGCAGAAGAAGCATCCAAACCTGAATGTCCAGTGTCAGTCAGAGTCCATGTCTGCACTGGATCGCCAGCTATTTATCCAGTTTGTCAGCGATGAACGCCCCAGTATAGGTGTCTGCGTTTTAGGCGGTGTTTTTGGTGAAGGTGTGGATCTGCCAGGTGATAAACTTATTGGGGTGTTTATTGCGACACTCGGTTTGGCGCCTCATGATGAGAAGCGTGAACGACTTAAGGATGTGCTGGAATATCGATACGGTGATGGCTACAACTACACATACCTCTATCCTGCGATAACCAAAGTTATTCAGGCTGCCGGTCGATTGATACGCAGCCCGGATGACCGGGGTGTGATCGAGCTGATCGATGACCGTTACCGTTTTGCGAAAATACGCAAGCTACTGCCCGAATGGTGGTCGCTGGACAGTGGTGACGAGAGCGTTGTGCCTTTCCGCCGACTCGAAAAATTTACGGCAAAAGAATAAGACATGGCATTGTAGCAGCACTTTGGTTATCGTCTATGATCAACAATACGCTGTGGAAAACGCACCATACACACAATGACTCCTCTTGTTTTTGCCCCCATCTACAGCCAACTTGAACTTCCTGAGCGCCATCGTTTTCCCATCGACAAGTATCAGGGTATTTATGACCGTCTGCGCATGGAGGGCGTTCCGGCAACTCAGTTTCTACGTCCCAAGCCCCTTGAGCCCGCGCTGATCGCGGGGGAGCT
>JBFKDP010000143.1:0-9637 GCA_041619575.1 Litorivivens sp. | reverse complement strand
CTGATCATCAATACCGTTCGGCCTGATTTCAAGAATTACTACACGGTGCGTTTCTTTACCGGGGTGCGCACCGCGGAGATCGACGGGCTCAAGTGGCAGTACGTGGATTTCGAACGCCGGGAGATTATGGTGCGAGAGACCTGGGTGATGAACGAGGTGCAGTACACCAAAAATGACGGGTCCCAGCGCGAGATCCACATGTCACAGCCGGTGTTCGACGCCCTCCGCGCGCAGTTCGAGGTGACCGGCGAGGGCGAGTACGTGTTCTGCAAGCGTAACGGTAACCCGCTGGCCCACAACAACGTGACCAAGCGAGTCTGGTACCCCTTACTGCGCTACCTGGGGCTCAAGAAACGCCGCCCCTACGAAACCCGCCACACCGCGGCCACCTTGTGGCTGGCGGCCGGGGAGAGCCCGGAGTGGATTGCCCGGCAGATGGGCCACACCACCACGGAAATGCTCTTCACCGTGTATTCGCGCTACGTGCCCAACCTAACCCGGCGTGACGGCTCGGCAATTGAAAGACTATTGGCTGAGCGTCTAGCAACGACCGGAGCTGCGGTGGACAACGGCACCGCTATGCCCGATGGAGTCGCTACTGGCCGGCCACAGGCCGGGTCTGCTGGCACCAGCAATGAAGATAATGTGTAGGAGGGTAGGATGATGAGTGCAGCAATGAAGAATACCGTGGATTTCATCGCCCACCAGCTCCTGGCGGGTCGCTTTAATCCCCATGGCCGCGAGCTGGTGACTCTGGTAGGCACTGGTCTGGAATTGAACAACTTACATGCTGCTGGCGCGTGGGTCAGCGGCCGGCTTGATGTCAGCCATCCCATTGAAGCGCATGTGCTTTCGGCTTTGCGGGATCAATTTGATGATCATCTTGCCAGAACGCTGGATAGCTTCCGTAACGGTGACGCCGTCACTCTGGATAGACCAAACTATCTACCACAGGTGACACTGACAGATAGCGAATGCAGTCGAATTGCCGATGCCATTGGTTTTCTAATGAGTGGCTGTATTCAACGAGAGCATCTGGATGCCGCGGTTGGGATGCTGTTGGCAAACAATCATCCCCGATCAAACGTCATTGCGCAGTGGGTGTGCTCTCAAGAGCTGTGCTATGCGTTTTATCCCGCGGAGTTAACGCTCCCTCTGGCTCAGCGACTACAGCGAGCACTCACTGAGCTGGGCGAGGTGTGGGTATGAACGAGAAGCATCAATCAGTATCCGGCGGATACCGAGCTTGCGACGACGGCCTGATTCGAGAATATCTGCGTATAGTGTTTATTGGCGCCGGACGCAGCGCAGATGGGCAGCCGTCTACGGTAGTGGGATTGGCCAATAGACGCTGCTATCTGTATGGATTGATAGGCAGTGATCGGTGTGGAAGTGCTTACTATGCGCTGTCCTTCGGAGATGTGGTCGCGGTAAAGGCTTCAATACAGCCTGCAGCTCCACAAACTCAGTCTGGCTGTGGCCATATCGATATCCAAAGTATCCGGCTGGTGGATCCGGATAGGATCACCTTTGAAGCCCTGCTGCCGAAAATCTGGGTGGCTCCGACGCACTACCCAGCGCTAACGTTGTTACTGCAGTCTCTCAATGCCGTTCGCTGTTTCCACTTGAGACGATTTCTGGTGGATGTTCTTCTGAATGCCAATACTGCGCTTGGGATGCTTAATGCCCCTGCGTCCATGAGGCATCATCACGCTGGGCCGGGTGGACTGCTTGAGCACACGGTCGACATGTTGCTGGACTTTGAGGAGCATAAACCTGGCCGCTTGGGATTGATCCAGCAAGACCTTATGCGGGTGCTGATTATTATCCATGACATCGGTAAGACCGTTACGCATCTCCAAAACGGTTACAGCGATCGCGGGGAGTGGCAGCCCCACGACCCGGCGGGTTTGGAACTACTTGCCACACCGTTGGCTACATTGGAGCGCAATGCACCAAAGCTCGCCCACTTGATACGAGCTACGTTTAAGCCACCACTTTACTATCCGAAAAGGCGCCACTATTTGCACCATTGGCTTTCGCGGCTTGATCGGCGCAGCGCAAGTCGAAAGCCTGTATGTGCCGAGTCTTTTAGGAAGCACTACCATGCGCTTTATAGCTGAAGAAAATGTAGTGGCATATGCCTCAATAGCCGATAGTCCGAAGTTGCAGATAGGTTTTTGGCTCGGGTTATGTCGGCAGCAGCGGTTTATGCAAAATATGAGTAGGAAGCCAATAACATAGAGGAGTAAGTGATGACCACAAAACGAAAGTCTTTGCCTCTGTCTCGAGCGCGACGAGAGTTCAACCGATTGCTTAGAGATATACAACGCGGTGAAGTTGTAGTTTATGAAATCACGCGTAACGGCGTTCCTATGTGTGAAATTACTAGACACAAATCAAACGCAGGGGCCTGGGACTCGTTTTTCATAGCCGAAGAAGGCGTTTCGGACGACTTTGGGTTATCTGAGGAGGATCGCAGTTGATTTAATGGTGAGCCTGCAGTGAAGAGTTTTAGTGCCGGGGGCTCCTCTCAATGTTTAGCGAGAAGCTTGGCAACCATGCTGTTCACGGAAAGCTGTCGGAGAAACGCCAGTCCAGCGTTTAAAGGCGCGAGTAAAGTTACTGACATCCGTAAAGCCCAGTAAAAATGTAATTTCGGTGACGGAAACTCCGGACTGCCTCAGATAATTGCAAGCCAATTCGCGCCTAATTTCGTTCAAAAGCTGATTAAAACTGGTGCCTCGCTCTGTTAAGCGCTGCTGAAGAGTTGTTTTGCTCATGTTTAGCGCGGCTGCCAGCTTGGTTTTGCTGCAGTCTCCGGATGCGAGCTGTTCTACTATTCGTGCTCTTGCGTTGGCGACAATGTCACTCCGATCTAATTTGGCTAGATATTCAGAGGTGAGATTGTCGTTAACCTGTGCCAGCTCTGGACAGGCACCTTGCAATGGAATACTCATGTCAGAAAGCGGCAGTATCAAAGATACCGCATCGCGATTGAAAAAGACGGGGGCGCCGAAGAACTTGACGTATGGGGCGTCGCCCGGTGTCGGCTCAGCGTGAACCAGTTCTACGGCAATTGGCTTGAAGTCTTCGTGATAGAGCGAAAGAATCATTTTATGCATTATTCCAAGCCACGCATCTTGTGTTTCAGCGCAGACGGCTACCAGTGGCACGGTCCTAAAATGCACTTCATCACCCTTGGTGATGATCTCAATACGTGAATTGCGTGACACGAGACCGAAGTAACGTTGTACCCTTAGGCAGAAGTCCATAAGAGTGGCGCTGGCCAGAAGTCCGTAACCCAAGGCATGCATGTTAGAGGCACGAGTAAACCTGGCCACTTTTAGGCCAAAATAGGGATCTCCGGTTACTTCCACACAGATACGAAAAATCCGGGTTATAGTTTCGAGTGGTAATCGCTTGAGAGGATCGTTACTGAGAGGTTCACTGAGGCCGGCGGCGGCAAAAACCCGACGACTATCGACGCCAGAGTGCTCCAATGCCCGGGCAATACTCAGCCCGTAGCCAGCAATAACGGATACTGTGCTGTTGTCGATGGGCGCATCCGGCTCGATTGGGTTGCTCATGGTTGAACGTTGCCCCAGTGTTTTCGAGCATTGTAGCGCGTAGGGTGCGTGGTGTGCAGGTTTGTTATCTAGAAGATAACTCTGCCATAGGTTACTTGTGCTTATCGGGCATAGCGTCCTCGGCAAAGACCGCTAATATGGAAACGCAAAGAAGGTGGATCAGCGATCCCAGTCCTTGCAATCGCTGACCAATCCGCCGGTCTTTGTATTAACCGACCGCTCTTGACCTGCCTTCCCAGTATTTTTCCTTGACGCGACGGCGTATAACTTTGCCGACGGCAGATACGGGCAATTCCTGGACGATTGACACGGTTTTCGGTGCCTTGTAGCTGCCTATTTTTGATTTAACGTGGCTAATGAGCTCGGCTTCTGATGCTTTACAGCCTGGGCGGAGTATTACTTCGGCATGTACCGCTTCGCCCCAGTCGTCATGTGGTACGCCCACAACGGCTGACATCTGAACGGCGGGGTGCGACCCTAGAGCGGCTTCGACCTCAATGGCATAAATATTAAAACCGCCGCTAATTATCATGTCTTTTTTTCGATCCACGATAAAAAGGAACCCATCCTCATCGAGGTAACCTAAGTCTCCCGACTTCCAGGCTCCATTCTGGAACTCAGATGCAGTGCCCTCCGGATTCTCGTAGTAACCTGCGATTACCGCACGGCAGCGTATGACGATCTCGCCTATCTCACCGGTGGGTAGCGGATTACCGCTCTCGTCTACGACATTGATTTCTACACCGGGTGCAACGCAGCCTGCCGAACCCAGCCTGTTATTTAATTTTGCGTTTTCACTCTTGTGATCTTTCTTGCTAAGCAAAGACACGGTCATGGCCGCCTCGGTTGCACCGTAAATTTGAACAAATACGGGTCCAAATGCGTTTACCAGGTCAGAAAGCCTAGCCGGACTCATGGGTGCTGCACCGTAAACCAGTGTTGTAAGGGAGGTAAGGTCTTTAGGCTCAGTGTTTTGAAGGTCTAACAGCCGATAAAGCAATGTCGGTACAAGAAAGGAGTGGGTGATACTTTCAGATTCCGCCACTTTACGCCATTGGTGCAAGTCTGGTTGGTTCTGAGTAAAGGTAGTGGCGCCTACAAAGGGAGCGGGAATAAAAAACATAAGGGTGCCGTGGGAAAGCGGCGCAAAATGCAGGAATCGCATCTCCTCGTTAATGGCAAGGTCGGGGTGTATCAACATGCCATCTCGAGTGCCTAACATACCGTCGATAGTATACATCGCGCACTTGCCTCGACCGGTTGTCCCACCGGTAAATCGCAGCATGGGAGTATGGTTATGAATGTCCAATTCGCAGTCGTTGTTATCTGGCGAGGCAGCATTAACTAGCGTCCAGAAGTCCAGTACGTCTTGTCGTATCGTCTCGGAAATGGATGAGTCAAGAGGGTCCATTGCTACAATAGTGCAATTGTGTTCTCGCAACATCGCGTGGTAACGCTCGACATAGCTAGACTCTATAAAGACCACTCTCGGTTTTACCAGCGCGACTTGCCATGTGTGTTCATCCAGCGAATCTCGGAAGTTGGTGTAAACAGCAGTAGCTTCCTGTTTCCAACTCGACAGAAAGTGCATGAGACTCAGATTGTCATTTTCGAGTATCATCAACGCTTTGTCGTTGGTTCGCAGCTTTAAGGTGTCGCGCATCATATTTGCGATCTTGTTTGTACATATATGTAGTTCGCGATAGGTGTAGCGGCGATTGCGCTCAGTGTTAACGAGCGCTTCCTTATCGCCGTAGCGAAGTGCCAGTAGCGACATCATGTTGGAAAAGTTAATTTTCATTGTTTTTACCTCTTTATCTGCTAAAGGTCACCGGGCACGCAGTCTTGCGGCTGCATCAAGACGTATCGTTTCGCCATTCAGATAAGCGTTTTCAATGATGAACGCACAGCAATGGGCGAACTCGCGCATATCACCGAGTCGTTTGGGTGCTTCTACCTGATTGACTAGAGAGTCGAGGACCTTCTGTCCTAAGGCTTTCGCCATGGGGGTGAGGAATAGTCCAGGTGCAATTGCATTAACTCTAATGCCCACCTCGCCGAGCTCGCGTGCGGCCGGCATATTAAGTCCAATTACGCCGGCTTTGCTGGATGCGTATCCGCACTGCCCAATTTGACCTTCGAAGGCAGCGCCGGAGGAAACGTTAATAATTACCCCGCGCTCTTCGCCCGCCTCGGGCTCGTTTTTCGCCATATATTCCGCGCACTTGGACATCACATTAAATAGTCCGGTCAAATTCACCGCGATGACACGCTCAAAGTTTTTAAGCTCTGTCGCCTTTCTATTTTTATCGAGAATCTTGAAGGGGCTGACGATACCTGCGCAGTTTATGCAAACGTTGATTGCGCCAAACTTTTCATGGATGGCTTCTAAAGCGTGTGCGACCGAAGCGTCGCTGGTAACATCCGTTTTGTAGAAGAAAGCATTATCCGAACCTAACTCGGACGCTGCCTCATTTCCCTCTTCGCTTGATATATCCAGTAAAGCAACGCGCGCGCCTTTTTCTTCTACGAGGTAGCGCGCTGTCGCTAGACCAAGCCCAGATGCGCCTCCCGTTATTACCACGACCTTTCCTGCTGTTTGCATGCTTTGTTCACCTCCGTGCCAGAATATTTACTGCGACGACCGCTTCCTCGATGCCGTAAAGTCCGCCGCCATTTTCCTGGACCGCCAATCGAGCGCCGGCAACCTGGCGTTGCATTGCTTCGCCTCTCAGCTGCGTTACCAGTTCATGGATTTGGCCCAGACCGGTGGCTCCTAGTGGATGCCCTTTGGATTCCAACCCCCCTGATGGGTTGATTGGGAGTCGGCCGCCTAAACTGAATTCACCGCGTTCAGCTGCTGCCCCACTTTCTCCCCACGGCGCCAGCATCAAGGCTTCTGCATTTAGTAGCTCCCCCATTGCGGTGGCGTCGTGGAGTTCGGCTACATCTATATCGTCGGGCTCAATACCGGCAATCTCATAAGCACGCTTGGCAGCAAGATGGCCTATGCCCAAATGCCGTTGATTTGGCATTCGTTCTGTACCAACCTGCACAACGCTGGCAAGTACCTGAATAGCTCTTGAAGAATCGCAAGCTAAACGTTGCAAACCGTCGTCCGTGCATAGCACGACGGCGGCGCCACCATCGCTGATGGGCGAGCACATTGGTGTCGTCAGCGGATAGGTAATCGGGGGGGCTGCGAGTATTTCGTCTACGGTGAACGCCTGACGATACTGCGCCAAGGGGTTGTGGACTGAGTGCGTATGATTCTTGGCGGAAACAGCAGCTATCTGGCGTTGAGTAGTACCGTACTCGCGCATATGCGCGCGACAAAAAGCGGCATAAATGTCCATGAATACGCTATAAGGCTTCGGCGACATACTGCCTGGAGGGGGATCTATGCCTTCGCCAAGGCCTAGTAGTGTGGCTTGGTTTTCGGCGATAGCCTCTACGTCCCATCCGCCGTCGAATACGGACAGCTTTTTATTCTTGTCAGCAATATTCATTTTTTCAGCGCCAACGGCCAATGCGACATCGCATATACCCGCTTGGAGTGCAGTTACCGCCAGGTTGAAAGCCGATGAGCCGGATGCGCAGGCGTTCTCCACCGTATGTACAGGGATGCCTTGAAAGCCCGCCCGCCGCAGGGCTATGGGTCCGCTGATAAAGGTCTGGCCGTGTAATAGGCCACTTGTTGCGCCGGCATAGAAGGCTGCACCGATATCCGCTTTTTTGGCGCCTGCATCGGTGATGGCCAAATCGATTGCTGCCCCGGCCAGATCATGGACGCTTGCGTCAATATGGCGTCCGAATGGTGTCATGCCGACGCCGGCGATATAAATCCTGGTCATAGCCCTCGTCTCAATAGCTTGTTTTCTTGAGGCGGTGTCAAGTGTGGTAATTGCATCGTGCATACCGGAGGTATGTCGATCTTCCGACCGCCAGCTTGATAATTAGCCTAGGTGGAATTTGTAAAGGCTACTTGTCCCTCGCATCGCTTTGTTGGTCTTTTTGTATCGACGACGATCAAAGAGACCAGCGATCTGCTGTTTGAGACAAGCAGGCCAGTGACATGTAGTTCTAATCTAAGCGCACATAAAACGCGCTCAGTTGCATCGGGTGACTAATAAACAGCGAGGGGGAAGCGATTCTCGCAGATAAGGAGTGATGTTATGAAACAGTTGCGTTGTATCATTCTATGTTCGTTAGCGGTTTACTGTACCGCGCCTAAGGCCAAAACCAATGCGCCGGTTCTCGAGGAGGTTATAGTGACCGCCCAGAAGCGTAGCGAGAGTATGCAGGATGTACCCGTAGCTGTTAGTGCAATATCAGGCGACGATTTGGCGAATACGGGTTTTCGCGACGTGAGTGATTTGGCTGCACAGGTGCCATCGCTGATTGTAACGACCAATGCCTCCCCGATGACAACGAGCTTCCGGATCCGGCGGATAGGTAATGAGGGTAATATTCCAACATTCGAGCCAGCCACCGCCTTGATCATAGATGGTGCATTCCGATCACGTTCCGGCCTGGGGTTAGGAGACCTGGTCGATGTTCGTGCTGTCGAAGTCCTCAAAGGGCCGCAAGGAACACTCTATGGCAAAAATGCAGGCGCGGGAGTCATAAGTATTACCACCCAGGCACCCACAGACGAATTCGAAGCGATGCTTGATGCGAGCACTGGATCAGATGATCTCCAGGCTATCAAGGCATCACTCAATGTTCCTCTGGGTGACGAGTTGGCTGCGCGCTTCAGTCTCTCCGGTACGCAACGAGGGTCCCTAGTGCGCAATATCACGGGCCCCGATTTTGATGACCTCGGTGGTTACGCTATCCGAACCCAGCTTCGCTACGATGTGACAGACCGACTGAGTGGCAGATTAATTATAGGTATGCTTGAGCGTGATTTGCACCCAGTTGTGGGGGACACATTTAGCAGCGAATCCTACCGAGGAGTAGTGCAGGATGCCGGTGCTCTTATCACCAATAACGACCCGACAGACCGTATCGTAGAACACAGTGACCGAAGCTTGTTTGAGCAGACTGCTAGCGATGTTGTGTTGACCCTTGAATACGCCGGAGATGGTTTCAGCGTTACCGCGGTAAGCGGATTCGAGAAGTACGAAGCAGACCTATTCATGCGTGGCGTAGAGCAGATGCCGTTGTCTATTGCGCGTTTTGACGATCGTCAGGCTGGAAAGTCGTTCTCTCAGGAGCTTCGTTTTGCCTCCGATAGCACGGGACGATTTGATTGGATGACGGGAGCATTTTATTACTTCAACCAGTTCACTCGTGGCGACCGCGAAGAACCGGAGTTCCTGTTGCAAAAAGACATCGAGGAGTTTGGCGGCGCGGTTGCGGGCGCTCTTCTAGGTTTGCCTGGCCCCGTTGCGCTACCGGTCTTGGGGACTGAAGGTGACCGGGGTGAATTTTATGTGGATCAGGATACGTCCAGTGCTGGACTATTTGGTCAAGTAAGCACCAGTCTTACTGACTCCTTCGAGGTTATGTTAGGCCTGAGATATTCCTGGGAAGAAAAGGATGGCTCGATCGAGCAAAGCAATCAGACATCAGCATTTGGATGCGGCCCTACCAATACCAATCTCGTTTGTACGTTAACACCACAAGGCAACAATTTTGACGGAAATGATACCTGGACGGCTCTAACAGGTAACATCAATCTTAGCTATTTTCCAACTGATGGAACCATGCTCTATGGGCTTTATTCAAGTGGTTTCAAGGCCGGTGGCTTTAGTTTGCAGTGGGGCGGTGCGTCTGATGAAATCAGGCCGTTTGATGAAGAGACCATCAATCATTTTGAGTTGGGGTGGAAAAGCGAGTTTTGGGACCGTCGTGCGAGAGTGAACGGAGCAATCTTCCATACAGCCTACGAAAATTTTCAGAACGCGAGTTTTATCAGTCTGGCATATGCCGTAAATAACGCGGAAAAAGTGCTGGTTGAAGGCGTCGAAGCTGAGTCAGAGTGGCTTGTTAATTCATATCTAACCTTAAAGCTTAATGCAGCGTGTATCGATGCAGTCTAT
>JBFKDP010000142.1:0-9651 GCA_041619575.1 Litorivivens sp. | reverse complement strand
GGCTTCTATCAACAAAGCCAGTGCGATAGCCACCATCAGCTTGTCGGCTACCGGGTCTAAAAAGGCGCCCAGGGGGGTCATCTGCCCTAACTTGCGCGCGAAGTAGCCGTCGAGCCAGTCAGTGATGCCCGCGACAGAAAATACCAGCGCCGTATAGAAGGCCCGGTATTCCAGCGGTGCGTAAAACAGGACGACAAGTACCGGTATCAGCGCAATCCGGAACAGCGTCAGCATGTTAGGAATATTCATTTAATGTCCAACGGCTTAATGCGCCCATTCTAGGGAAGCGCGAGCGCTTTGGGTAGCGCTGCGTGATATCCGGGCAGCGCGAAAGCGCTGGCTTATTCACTGCGGACACTCTCATAGATGTCTTGGGCGATTTTCTCGCTGATACCAGGGACGCGGCACAAATCCTCCACACTGGCAGCGACAATACCCTGCAAGCCCCCAAACTGGCGCAGTAAGGCCTTGCGTCGCTGGGCGCCAACCCCCGGAATACTGTCGAGCAGCGATTGCTTGCGCTTTTTATCCCGCTTCTGTTTGTGGGCAGTAATGGCAAACCGGTGAGACTCGTCACGTATATGCTGAATGAGATGCAGGGCTGGGCTGTTGCTGGGCAAGCGCAACTCAGCACCGGTATCACCTCTTATCAGTACCTCCAGCCCTGCCCGCCGGTCAGCACCCTTGGCGACACCCAGAATCAGCATGTCGGGAGCGGCCATTTCGGCCAGAATGGATTTGACCGCTTGAAGCTGTCCTTTGCCGCCGTCAATCAGCAAGATATCGGGCACCGGCACCTCTCCTGCAGACACGCGCTTGTAACGCCGTTCCAGTGCTTGGGCCATCGCCGCGTAATCGTCTCCGCCGGTGATACCCTGAATATTGAACTGCCGGTAATCGGATTTGAGCGGTCCATTGCCATCAAACACGACACAGGAGGCCACAGTCGCTTCACCATGACTGTGGCTGATATCAAAACATTCCAGACGCTGTGGCAACTCCTCGAGTCCGAGCGCCTCCTGCAGCAACTCATAGCGCTCAGCGTAGTTTGCGCGCGCCGCCAAACGGTTGCCCAAATTCTGCTCCGCCGCCGTTTCTGCAAGGCTAAGCCATTTGGCCCGATTGGCGCGCACACTATCGGAGATAGTCAATTTCTGGCCTTTGGCTTCTGACAAGACTTGGGAGAGCGTTGCACTGTTGCTTAATGGCCGGTTGACCACCAATTCTTTGGGCATGTCACGCGTGCCGTGGCCAGAGAGATAGTACTGTGCGATAAAGGCTTCCAGCACATCGCTGTCGCTCTCGTCCAACTGCAGGCGTGGATAATAGCTGCGACTGCCGAGTATCCGTCCTGCCCGTACATACAGCAATTGAACGCAGGCCTGCCCTGCCGTGATTACCGCCGCGATAATATCCATATCGCCCGTCTCGCCCTCTATCCACTGACTGGCCTGCACTTTTTGCAGGTGGCTGATCTGGTCGCGAAATTCTGCAGCGTCTTCAAAGGCCAGATTCTCTGCCGCAGCCTCCATACTGTCCGCCAGCTCAGCGATAACCGAGGCATTCTTACCCTCGAGAAACATGATGGTATGCCGGACATCCTCTGCGTAAGCCTCCTTGCTGACGCGATCGACACAGGGCCCGGTGCAGCGATTGATCTGGTACTGAAGGCAGGGGCGGCTGCGGTTACTGAAATAACTGTCCTCGCATTGCCTTACTTTGAATACTTTCTGCAAGAGGCTGAGGCTTTCCCGCACTGAGGCCGCACTTGGATAAGGCCCGAAATAGCGTCCCTGCTTGGCTTTGGCGCCGCGATGAACACTTATACGCGGATAGTCATGCTGCGTGGAGATATAGATATAGGGGTAGGATTTGTCGTCCCTTAGCAAGATATTGTAGGGCGGTTTGTATTGCTTGATCAGGTTCTGCTCCAGCAGCAGAGCTTCGCCTTCAGTCTCGGTGACAGTAACGTCAATATGGGCGATTCTCTGTACCAGAGCCATGGTTTTGGCCGCCAGCCCGGATGCACGGAAATAGCTCGAGAGCCGATTGCGCAGATTTTTGGCTTTGCCAACATATAAAATGTCATTGTTGGCATCCTGCATAACGTAGACACCCGCTTTACGGGTGACGCTCTTCAGAAAGCTCGTGTGATCGAAGGAGGAGGTGCTCATGTACCGCGACAGTTCAATTAATAACGGGGAACTCTACCACACCATGTCGCAATGCCAACCATGCCAGTTCTACGTCGCTGTTGATATTCAGTTTCTCAAAAATTCGGTAACGGTAGCTGTTGACCGTCTTCGTACTGATATTTAATGAACGAGAAATACTGGCCACCTTTTCGCAGTTCACCAGCATCAGCGAGATTTCAAGCTCACGACGAGACAGCATCGAGAATGGGGACTGGGCCTCTCCCAGATTGTGCATCACCATATTGCCGGCTACATCAGGACTGATATAACGAGCGCCGCGCTGTACGGTTTTTATGGCACTGAGAATTTCGGCAAAGCTCGACCCTTTTGTCAGGTAGCCACTGGCACCGGCCTTTAGGAATTGTGAAGGAAAGGGCTCATCTGAGTAGACACTTAGGCCGATAATTTTGGTTTGGGGGCAACTGCCTGCGATTCGACTGGTGGCCTCCAGTCCGCCAATACCCGGCATACGATGATCCATTAATACGACATCTGGTCGCAGTGACTTACTCAAAGCAATTGCTTCTTCGCCACTGCGGGCAGTACCCACGACATCGTACCCAGCTTCCGACTCGAGCATTTTTTCAATACCGTATCGGACCAGATCGTGATCATCTGCCAATAAAATTCTGATCATGCAGCCACTCCCCTGCGGGCCCATGCATCCGTTCTGGCATAAACATCCTTGCTTAATAAAAAAGTTTTAGCGGTGAGAGTCAGGTGACCACCCGACGAAAAGTCAGGTTTATTCTGCCGTCGGTCACAGACTTTTCAGCGGGGACTCCATGCAACCATTCAGCTTGAAATTTACCAGCCATAACCAGCAAGGAGCCTCCCCGCAAAAAGACTTCCCGCTTAAATTTTCTGCTGGTGTCGCGCGACTTTATAACGAAGCGACGCTCTGCACCCAGGCTGACAGAGGCAATGACCGGGTCCGACCCAAGAGACGCCTCATCGTCAGCGTGAAAACCCATAGAATCTCGGCCATCGCGATACCAGTTCAGCAGAACCGTATTAAATCCTGTCTGCAACATTCTGTCGATACGCATATTGAGAGTGTGTAACGTAGGGGGCCAGCCGCTGGCGCAATGGCGCAAACCCGAATAACGGTATTCCACACCCTCATCACCATAAAAGGCCGTTAGACGTGGGACTTTATGCGTTTTTCCGAACAACTGCACGCTTGGCTGGTCCCAGACAAGCTCATTACACAAGGTGTGATACAGCTGCCAGTGGGACGGGACAAAACCGGTGAGCACACCGAGCTGGCTGTCGCCAAAATCAAGCCACTCAATCGCACCGTCAGATTGATTGAAAAGATCGGAAGCCGTCATTGATTAGACCTCCATAGGGAAGCACCTTCGGCCACCTTGGTTAATACACTCTGGGTTCGATTTCCAGACTGACACCAAACGTGGCTTTGACAGAAGCCGCAATTTTATCGGCTAGCTTCATGACGATGGCACCAGGTCGGTGTCCGGGATTGACCATGACCAATGCCTGGTGCGCGTAGGTGCCAACGCCCGCCAGTTCCGCCTGACCTTCGTAGCCTCGCCAACCGGCATTCTCCAAGAGCCAACCAGCGGCAAGCTTATAGCCCTCCGGAACATTCCAGGACGGCATCTCCGGATATTTTTGCTTCAATGCAGTATAGGCGTCGTCTGACACCACCGGATTCTTAAAAAAACTGCCCACATTGGGCACCCGTTTTGGATCAGGCAATCTCTGGCCACGCAAAGCCCTTACGGCGGCAGCCACATTCTGCGCAGAAGGTTTCTGTTCCCCTAAGGCCTCGATCAGCGCAGGATAGGTCAACACCGGTGCGTCATGCATGGATAGCTCCAGCTCCACCCGGGTGATAACAAAACGATCCTTTAGTGCGCCTTTAAAAATGCTGTTCCGATAACCGAGCTCACAGTCGTGCGCAGCTAAATAGCGCATGCTCATTGATTCGATATCAAGCCCGTGAACACCTTTGAGCACGGTGCCGATTTCTACGCCGTAGGCGCCGATATTTTGAATCGGCGCGGCGCCAACGTTACCGGGAATCGCGCTCAAGTTTTCCAGCCCAAACCAGCCATTGGCAAGGCTGTATTGCACCAACTCATCCCAGTTTTCCCCCGCCGCCACCGCAACAGTAATGTTATCGCTGGTCTGCTCAAGGATATCAATGCCCTTCATACTCAGGCGCACAACCAGCCCGGGGAAGTCCTTGCTCAGCACAATATTGCTGCCGCCACCAAGAATCAGGCGCGGAATTGAATGTCGCTGCGAATACTGTACAGCGTCGCGAAGCCCCTTTTCCTGGTCTACCGACACAAAAAATTGCGCCGAAGCAGGTACCGCTAGCGTATTACAGGAAAGCAGGGGTATATCGCGCTGAAGCTTCACGGGAGCCCCTTTCCTGCAACCAAGGCTTGCACTGTATCTAGTAAGCCCGCGGCGGCCTCTTCTACCATGTCGAGCACCTCTTCAAAGCCACTATCGCCGCCATAATAGGGGTCCGGGACTTCACGCGCTTCCACATTGGGTGCGTAATCGAGAAACAGGGCCAGGCAGGCGTCATGCGCGGATGGCGCCTGCGCCTGAATATCCGCGAGGTTGTTGTCATCCATGGCCAGTATAAAATCAAACTCTGCGAAATCAGCCGGCGAGAATTGTCTGGCGCGCAAGCCGCTCATGTCGTAGCCGCGTTGTAAGGCGCGGGCACTGGCTCTTTTATCTGGCGGGTGCCCGATATGCCAGTCACCCGTGCCCGCAGAATCCACCTCTATCACATCCTGAAGGCCAGCTCGTGCGACGAGGTTTTCAAAGACCACATGTGCAGTTGGTGACCGACAAATATTGCCAAGACAGACAAACAAGACCTTGATACGAGGCTGAGCGCTGGATGGCCTACTCATTGCCCCGCCTTCTTGGAAAAGCAGGCCCGAACAAATTCAAGATCTTCCGCAGTATCAACGCCGCCGGGTATGTCCTCAGCAGCAATATCGACATGAATACGGGCGCCCTGCTCCAATGCGCGCAACTGCTCCAACTTTTCGACACTTTCCAGGCGACCAGGGGGCCAGCAGACGAAGTCATCTAACAGGTCTACACGATAGGCGTATATCCCAATATGACGAAGGAAAGGAACGCCGTCCGGCAATTCGCTTTGACTGCGAGCAAACTCATCCCGCGCCCACGGCAGCGGTGCGCGACTGAAGTACATGGCGTAGCCCTGAGCGTCCAGCGCGATTTTAACAGCATTGGGGTTAAAGACAGTTTTAATATCCGTAATCGGTTCGGCAAGGGTTGCCATCCTCGCTGCAGGCCGTTCCCGCAAATTTTCAGCAACCTGATCAATGACCGCCGGAGGAATCAAAGGCTCATCGCCTTGAACATTAACAACAATTTCGTCTTTAGCGAGCGCATGTATTGCCACAACTTCCTGTAGCCGGTCAGTACCGGATTGATGTGCAGGACTCGTCATGCAAACGTCAGCACCAAAATGCTTACAAGCATCAAAAACGGTTTCCGTATCCGTCGCAATAATCACTTGCCGGGCGCTACTTTCGCTAGCCCTCTCCCACACATGCTGAATCATTGGTTTGCCGGAGATCTCCAACAGGGGCTTACCCGGTAGACGCATTGATGCAAATCGCGCAGGAATAATTACGGTAAAAGACATTACCAGTCTTCCTTATTCAAATTTTTCAGCGTTAACTCCAGCTCCGCGAAGAAGTTCGCGGGCAAGGCAGCAGTGACCGGCAAATACCAGTGTTTGTCGTCGGCGAATGGCGCACATTTTACAGCATCTTTAGCCGTCATAATCACGGGCAATTCATCGCCGAACGCCAAATCAGCCTCGCTGTAGTGATAATGGTCCTCAAAACTGTGCGTAATGGGGCGCAAACCAAGCTCAATCAAAGTGGCAAAAAAACGCCCCGGATTGCCAATACCAGCGACTGCATGCACATGCACCGGGAAGGTATCCACAGCTGCCTTTTCACCGGTTTTCAGGTTGATCAATTGGCCCGGTTCAAAGCGCATGGTGTGAGCGGAACGGCCAAATTGATGATCGTACTCTCCATTGACCACCAGCATATCGGCTGTATTCAAGCGCCAGGGTGGTTCTCGCAAGGGGCCCAACGGGAGGCAATGACCATTCCCCAGCGCTCGGGCACCGTCGACCACCACAATTTCAATATCACGTTGCAACGCGTAGTGTTGCAGGCCATCGTCACTGACCACAATGTTGCAGCCAAAATCAGTTTCCAGCTTGGCAAGTGCCGCCACCCGGTCCGGTCCTACTACAACGGGACAAGTGGCTTCGCGAGCAATCAACAGGGGTTCATCACCCACTTCATGGGCAGAGCTGCCCTCGTTGACAGCGCAGGGATAGTGTCCGGCCTTGCCGCCGTAGCCACGACTCACAACGCCCGGTTTATAGCCCTGTGCCTTCAGCCAGCGCACAACCGCGATTACCAACGGGGTTTTACCGGTACCTCCGACACTGATGTTGCCCACAATTATGACGGGGGTCAGCTGCGGCACCGCCTTTTTGATAAGCCAGACTCGCCTCAAGCTCGACACGACTCGATAGAACAGCTCCAGAGGCCAGAATAGATAAAGCGCGCCCGGATGGCTGCCATACCAATTTTTTTCTATCCACTGACGGAACGACATAGGCTATCGAGTTGTTTTAGGTTCGCTGGTGGTCAGGCTAAGCGCGCTAAAGCCAAGCTGGCCAGCAGCGTCCATGGCCGTAATCACGGATTGGTGGGAGGCTTTTGCGTCAGCGGTAATCACCACCGCCTGCGAGGTATCGCCCCCCGAGACTTGCGAGATTGCCGCCATCAGACCTTTGAGGTTGGGATTGACAACCGAAAGTCCATTGACGGTGTATTGCCCCTGGGAGTCAACAACCACTTCGATGGGCACCGTTTCCTGACTAGCTGGCTCGCCTTTGGCTTCCGGCAATTCCAGCGAAAGTCGACTTTCCTTGGTAAAGGTGGTGGACACCATAAAAAAGATCAGCAGCAGAAACACAACATCGATCAATGGCGTCAGGTTGACAGACACCTCTTCTAGCTTTTGACGCCGGAAGTTCACGACTTGCTCGCCTTGGTGCTCTGGGCTAGATGCATGTGATTAACCAGCTTGATCGTTTCCTGCTCAAGTTGTACCACGATGCTGTCCACTCGGCGTACATAGTAGCGGTGCATCATTAGGGCGGGAATGGCGATACTCAAGCCCGACGCTGTTGTAATAAGCGCCTCAGAGATCCCCCCCGCCAAAACGCCCGCATTGCCTGTACCTTCCAGCATGATTTCCGAAAACACACGGATCATCCCGATGACGGTCCCCAGCAAGCCCAGCAGCGGCGTAATTGCCGCGATGGTCCCCAAGGCATTCAGGTAGCGTTCGAGCCGGTGAACAACATGGGAGGCGGCATCCTCAATGCTTTCCTTCATAATATCGCGCCCGTGGCGCGCATTTGCCAGACCAGCGGCGAGAATTTCACCGAGCGGTGAGGACTGCCGCAAACGGCGCAGCTTTTCCGAGTCCAATTGCTGGTTTTTCAGCCACTCGGAAACCTGAGGAAAAGTATTGGGAGGAGCAATCTTTTTTGGGTTCAACTCAATCCAACGCTCGACACAGATTGCGAGGGCGGCGGCGGAACACAAGAGTATGGGCAGCATGATCCAGCCACCAGCTTTTACCAACTCAAACACAGGGCAACCTCTTATTCTGATTTGATCGCATTATACGTGCTATCGATCATGAAGCGAGATCTGCTGTCCCAATTGGGGTAGGCATTCCAGTAAAAGCGGTGCTTTTCACGAAAAAACTCCGATTTTTTCACGCCATTCGGCCCCAGCTCCAGGCTAATCATTCCACGATCTGCCGTATTAACAAGCAATGAGCCCTGGCGGCGGTAGCGTTCAACCACGTCGAGCGCCGGATGACCGTAGTGATGTTTATAGCCCGCCGAGAAAATCACCCACTGAGCCTGCGTGTGGGCGACAAACTCAGGTGTCGAAGAAGTTTTACTGCCGTGGTGTGGCGCCACGAGTACGGTCAACCCTTCGGGTAGCAACGTTAGCAGCTCCCGTTCAACGAAGGCTTCAATATCGCCAGGCAGTAGAAGCTTTGCCTTGCCCGACTGAATAAGCAGAACGCAGGAACTATTATTTTTACCTCCCGCTGCCTCGCGCAAGGCTGGCGCCGGACTCAGAATAGAAAAATCGACTCCATCCCAGTGCCAGTGTTGCTGAGACAAACAGGGCTTAGCCCTTGGCAACTGGGCTCCGGACAGAAATTCCCCAACGGGCATAGCGCCCAGAAAAGTCTCATAGGCGCCAGCATGGTCGTTATCACCGTGACTGACGATCAATTTATCCAGGTAGCCAATACCTTCGTACTGCAAAACCGGTAGCACGGCGGCATCTGCCAGGTTGAAACCACCACGATAACTCGGGCCAAGGTCATAGAGTAGGCTCCGGTTGCGGGTTTGCACCAGCACTGACAGGCCCTGACCGACATCGAGCACGTCAACGCGAAAATCTCCCATTTTGGGTCGCGAGTCCACGTCCTGTATGAGCGAGACAAAACAGAGCAAAGCGAGATAACGGGCTGGAACAACTTTAGGCAGCATGATCACTGCCGCAATGACACACAACGCCACGATGCTCTCAGTGGACAAGCTGCGCTGCACCAAGTAGTAGGATTCATAAGCACCGAGGTATTCCAGCGCATCAATAAAAACACTGACAATACTGTCAGCCACGGTCCAGATCATAGCAGGCAGACCTTCGCTGAATAGACTTGCCATTACAGCCAGCAATACCAAGGGCACTACGAAAACGCTAAATAGCGGCACAGCAATCAAGTTAACCGGGAGGGACAAGAGGCTGAACTGCTTGAAAAAAAACACAGTAAACGGTGCGAGTCCAACCAGAAGCATTAGCTGGGCACGCCAAATTGAACGCCAGCCACCTTCACGTTCAAATATTGCCAGTAGCACAGCGACTGCGAAAAACGAGAGCCAGAATCCCGGCTGCAAACTGGCAAGTGGATTACTTGCAAGGATTAGAAGCAGTGCCAGACTCCAGGCCTGCCAGCGCCCGATATGGCGGGCGACAGCACCTGCTAATACACCAGCGCACACCATGACGAAAGCCCGCTGGGTGGGGAGTGAAAACCCGGCAAGCCACGCGTATATGCCTGCCAATAGTACGGCCAATATGGGCTGAAGCACCCAGCATCGTGGCCCCCTGAACAGGATTGTCAGACCACGGCCCAGCAGCCAACCGATGCCGGCAGCAATGCCGATATGAAGGCCTGATATTGCCATCAGGTGTGAGGTTCCACTCAGACGAAAGAGTTGCCAATCTTCATCACTCAGTCGACTACGATCGCCGGTCGCCAGTGCCAGCAAAATCGGCCCCCCACGGAACGTTACCAAGGCTTG
>JBFKDP010000141.1:0-9665 GCA_041619575.1 Litorivivens sp. | reverse complement strand
GGCGTGCTCCTATTTCTCAACACATCAGAATCGCGCGATTTTTTGGGTAAGGTCATTGCGAACTGCGATATGAGCCTCCCACCGGAGGATGACGTTGGCTGGGGTGAAAACGGTCATATTATCCACTTTCTTAAAGCGCACCCGGCCTTTCAGGAACTGGCTCCGGCCTGGAACAATAATTGCGACCCCGATATGGACGACTACATACGTCACTACAGTGCCGGGCCACTGCGAGCGCTGTACAAGCCAAGGTTTCAGGATCGCGCGGCTTTTGCTTGCCTAAACACACCCTCGCGCCTCCTGCGAGCCATCAACCGCCGCGCCATTGCGCAGCCTGACGTCGCGGAGCGACTGCCACAGTTGACTGCGGCTACCATCAATCGGTTTCGCATTTTGCAAAACGGCAGCCCATTGGGGCCGACACATTGATTCGCAATTTGCGAATAATTGCCCAATAGCATCCTATCTAATTGTTTTTTAAAGCCTAATTTAGTTGGCACGGCATCTGCATTAGTACTGCCAAAATCAACTTTCTAAGGCAACGACAATGAAACTGAAGACAACCCTGGCCGCAACCTTGGCACTGACCGGAGCTCAGGCTTTGGCATCACCTTTCACCAACTGCCCCTCGGAAGGCTTCCTGGTGCAGGATCAGGTTGCCCGCCTCTACGGCGTGAACCTAGCAGGCGGCTTTCAGCGCGAAATCGCGCCCGCTGGCTGGACCTCCTCCAAGCTCAATGCGCTTGCCTTTAACAGCTTTGACAACTACCTCTACGCTTACAGCTACGGCCACGGCGACATCGTCAAGATCGACTCCAATTTTACTATGACACCCATCGGCTCTGACCTCGGCGGCCTCAGTTTCTATGTCGGCGATGTGTCGACCACTGAGAACGCCCTTTACCTCTACCGCAAAGGCAAGGGCATCTACCGCGTTTCACTCGATGAATCCGACAAAGAATTCGCCCAATCCAAGCTCATCAAAAACTCCGCAAGCTTTGCGCCAGCCATTTTTGACCTGGCCTTTCATCCTAACGATGGCAAGGCCTACGCCGTTGACCGCAACGGGGTCCTGATTCAAATTGACACCGCAAAGCCCGGCAACAGCGCCGAGCTGGGTAATATCGGCCAGCCGGGAACCTTTGGAGCGGCCTATTTCGACGCCTCTGGCTATCTCTACGTATCGCGCAACAATGACGGACACGTATTCCGTATTGATGTTTCCGCCGCCACACCGACTGCGGAGCTGTTCTTTGTCGGCCCTGCCAGCAGCAACAACGACGGCGCCCGCTGCGCCTTCGCTCCCCTGAGCAGCCGCGAAGTTCCAGCAACAGATTTTGGTCGAGCACCCGACAGCTATGGTACCTCCCTAAATGCCAACGGTGCCCGCCACGGTGCAGCCGACCCGCAATTGCACCTGGGAAAAATTGTCAGCTATGAGGCCGATGCCTTCCTCGTGAGCATCGATGCACTGAGCGATGACGATGGCGTTCAGTTTCTTACCGACCTGCAAACCGGCAACCCTGCGCAACTACAGATCAATGCCAGCGGCAGCGGTTTAGTGTCCGCCTGGATGGATTTCAACGGCAACGGCCAATTCGAAAACAGCGAAGTCGTCATCAGTGATCTCGGCGTCACAGCCGGAAGTCAGCGTGTCGCGATTGATGTCCCCCAAAACAGCAAAACCGGTGAGACTTGGTTGCGAGTGCGCTTCAGCACGACTCCCGGCCTCGAACCGACGGGCGGCGCCGCCGATGGCGAAGTCGAAGACTACGCGGTCAACATCAATGATGGTGCCCTAACGCAAGAGTTTTACCCACGTAAAAACGGTTTTGCCACACTGGCCTTTGAAGATAACTGGCCGCTCACCGGCGACTACGACATGAACGATGTGGTCGTACGCTACCGCCTGAGCAAGAGCACCGCAGGTGAGAGCCTGCGCGCCGTAACCATCGAAGGCGAAGTTGTTGCCATGGGTGCGAGCTACCATAACGGCTTTGCCATGAGACTGTCAGGCCTGCGCAGCAGCATGATCGACGAGGCCAACATAAGCTATACCATCAACGGCGTGGACCCGGGCTTTTCACCCCTTGAGCCCGGACGCGATGACGCCATTATTATTGTTGCGGAAGACCTGCAGGACTTCACAACCCCCGGCGAGAACTGCAAATACTATCGTACCGAGCAAGGCTGCGGATCGTCAGTGCAGATGAGCTTCAAAATCACCGTGCCTATGGTAAACGGTGTTTCGGCAAACTCACTGGGAGACTTCCCCTTCGACCCTTTCATTTTTGCAACACCGGGCTTTGAACGAAGCTATGTATTTGGCGAAGCCCCTGGTCGTCGCTTCGAGGTCCACCTGAAAAACCAAGCGCCTACGGAAGCCTTTCAGGCGAACTTCTTCGGCCGAGGCGATGATGCCTCAGAACCAGCCAGCGGAAGCTACTTCGTGAATGCCAATGGCATGCCCTGGGCGCTAAACATCCCCTACGAGTGGAAACACCCACTGGAATACATGGATATCACTTACGCCTACCCTGAATTTCATGACCACGTGCGCTCAAAGGGTAATAAAAATCTGGACTGGTACCTAGAGTCCAAGGGCAGAGCCAAGAATCTGTTTTCCAACTAATCTTTAATACTCAGCTGAACTAAAGGACACAGACATGAAAACCACAATGCGATTAAGCCTGATCACCGCAGCCGCCCTCCTCACCGCTTGTGGAGGCGGAGGAGGTGGAGGCGGCGGTGACAGCGCGCCAGCTGCCGCCGACACCAGCGCCACTGCAAGTGCCGCTACCACTGAAACCAGCGCACCTGAGCCGGCCGAAGCCCAACAGGGTGACGTTACAACGGCAGAGCTTCTTGTCGAAAGGGGCTACACTCTGGCGCAAGAATTTCCGCTGCAAGTCGCGGTGGACCCCAGCGAGGCACAAGCCAGCTACCTGTCGATCTGCACCGAATTTGATGCTGACGCTACAACCTATGGCATCAACTACGATAGCTGCCTGCTGCGCACGGCTGTTGATGGCCCAGCGGCCTTTGAATTGCTGGTACCCAATGCCGTGAGCGAGCTAATCGCGGTGCGATGGCCCTACGATACCTCAGCCGAACCGGTTTTCACGCTCTGGCAGCGCTCCGTTGCCGGCGACAGCTTCAACGTAAACTGAACAAAGCGAAGTTAAGGAAAGTGGCAGGTCGATTAGCATTTTGCAAATCAGGCCTGCCGCTGACGTCGCCGAATAACCCCATAACCTTTAATATCAACCACTTAAGCAGTGGCACAGACTTTGCTTTAACTTAGATAAATGAACGCGCGAAAATCCGTGCAAGCAGAGCAGAGACGACTATGAAAGCCCTACTCGAAAACCCTTTTGTCAGGAACTTCAGCTGGATGGCGGCTGGAGAGCTGATTGTCCGGATTTCCCGCTTGCTCACGACCCTGATTCTGGCGCGTTACCTGAGTCAGGCCGATTACGGATTGGCGGCTCTGGCCATCGCCAGTGCAGAAATCGTCAGAATACTAGCCAGCAACGGCATCGGTAACCTGATCGTCAAGTCCACCGAAGAAAAGCTGACCAGCATCAGCCACTCTGTTTTTTGGGCCAACCTTGGCGTTGGCCTCACCATGTTCCTGATTCAATGGTTCGGCGCGACTTTTATCGGCGAATTCTATTCATCAAGCTTGCTCGCTGAGATGCTCAAGGTTTTGGCAATTACCCACCTGATTTACCCTTTTGCCATGGTGCAGTTCAATTTGTTGCAGCGTGCAAGCAGGATGCGCGAAGCTAGCCTGATCATGGCCGGTACCGTGGCCGCAGACAATATTCTCTCTGCGGTACTGGTCTTGGGCGGAATGGGCATCTGGGGCGTTGTCTACGCGAAAATCGTTGCGGCGCTAATCTGGGTCGTCACTCTGACCATTCGTGAACCGTGGCGACCACGTCTGATCTTCAGCCGCGAAGACTTCCGCTCAATGCGCCAGTACTCGCGCCACGTTATGTTTTCCGAATTCCTAAAAAATGCCCGCAATCAGGTGGACCTGCTGATTCTTGGCCGCCTGCTGTCTGCCGAGGTTTTTGGCCTCTACGCCTTTGCCCGCAACGCCGGTCTGGGTATCAGCCTGTCGATTACCAACGGCTTCAATACTGCCCTGTTCCCCCGGCTCTGTGATGCCATGCGCGACGGGGCTGATGTCGTGGCCACCTACACCAACAGCCTGAAGATCGGTCTGAGCCTGATCGCTCCGCTGCTACTGCTGCAAGCCTTTACCGCGCCTATCTATGTGCCGATCGTATTTGGCGAACAGTGGGTCGCAGCCGCACCGCTGGTCACCCTGCTTTGCCTATCGGCGCTGCCGCGCATGCTATTTGAATCATCAAGCATCTACTACCGCGCCAGCGATCGCATCTCCATGGAGAGCCGCATCGCAGTGGGCTTTACCACGGCTTTCAGCATTATGGTACTGCTAGTGGGCGACCTGGGCGGTCAGGCTGTCGCCGCCGGGATGATAGCGGCCTATACAGGGGCGAGCCTTATCGCCTTCGGCCAGATCTGGATGGAATATCGTCGCCTGCCGGCTCCTGTCACAGCCTGAACCCTGCTATTGCGAAGGTCTGTGCCCGCACCTTGTGCGGGCTTTTTTGCCTCTGACACTCGCCCAAAAAGCACTGCCTAGAAACCAGTGACAGTATATTGACTGGCATTGTGAGAAAACACCGCAAGTTGATTTGCATAATGCAAATATAGATTAAAAACAGACTCTTAAAATAACGTAAAATCTAAAATAAGTAATTTATTAACCTATATATATCAATACTTTAAATGACTTTTCCGTAGTTGGCACGACACCTGCATTAAAGAGGTCAACTAAAGGAGAAATCACCATGCAAACATCACAGACTGCAAACACACTTTCCACACTGACACTGGTGATGAACCAGGTTGCCATGGCCCCTGTGAACAGCTACAACCAGCTGATCACACGCGGCTACAAGCGAACTTACGACGTGGCACTGTCAGTCACTCTGTTGATCGCCCTGTCGCCACTGCTGATCCTTACCGCCCTAGCCATTCTGATCGAAAGCCGCGGTGGCATTTTCTTCCGCCAAGTACGCGTCGGCAAAGACGGCGAGACCTTTGAAATGATCAAGTTCCGCTCTATGAGCAATGACCCCGCGCTTCACGCCAAGGTCGCCGCCATGGAAAGCGACCGTGACGGCGTCTGCAAGAAATTTGTCAACGACCCGCGTGTCACCAAAGTCGGCAACTTCATCCGTAAGTTTTCGATCGACGAGCTGCCGCAACTGATCAACGTCATCAAAGGCGAAATGTCACTCATAGGCCCGCGCCCCGCTCTGATCAGCGAAGTCGAGCAATACACCGACTACGATCGCAAGCGTCTGGCTGGCACCCCTGGCATCTCTGGCCTCTGGCAGGTATCTGGACGTGCAGACCTCGACTTTGAAGAACAGGTGGAACTGGACATCCAATACAACGAACAACGCAACCTGTGGATGGACCTGTACATCACCTTTATGACCATTCCCGCAGTATTGATGGGCAAAGGCGCCTACTAAGGCGCCCCAACACAACGAACATAAATTAGACACAGAATACGACGGAGATATTGAGATGAGCTTCTACGACCCGACACTGAGCACAGCTACCACAACTGCCACGCCCTTCAAAAAGCGCCCAACAGTCAGTGTAGTCATCCCGATGTACAATGCAGCGCCCTACCTGCGCGCCTGCATCGAATCAGTACTGAAGCAAACCTACAAGGATATCGAAATCATCGCCGTTGATGACGGTTCTCCGGACGAGTGTGCAGATATTATTGAGACGTACGACGACTCGCGCATTCGACTTGTTCGCCAGGCCAACCGAGGTCTGGCAGGCGCTCGCAACACCGGCATTCGTAATGCCCGCGGTCGCTACGTCGCCTTCCTGGACTCCGATGATATCTGGCACCCCAACAAGCTGGAGCAGCATGTTGGCCACCTCGACAGCAACCCTGAGGTGGGCGTCAGCTACAGCGCTTCGGCATTTATTAATGAAGAAGGCGAAATGATGGGTTTGGGACAACATCCAAAAACCCGCAACATCCGCCCACAGGACATCTTCTGTCGTAACCCAATAGGCAATGGTTCTGCGCCGGTTATCCGCCGGGAAACGCTGAATGAAATCCGCTTTATTCGCGGCGAGTCAGGCCACCTCGGACATCAGTATTTTGACGAGAGCTTTCGTCAGTCGGAAGATGTCGAGTGCTGGTTGCGCATTGCCCTGTCAACAGACTGGAAATTTGAAGGCCTGGAAGACGCACTGACATACTATCGCGTCAACGGCTCAGGCCTGTCGGCCAACTGGAAGGCACAGCTTGCCTCTTGGGAACGCTCGGTAGCCAATAACGCGAAAATCAACAAGGCCTTTATCCAGAAATGGGAAAGCCTCGCTCGCGCCTATCAATATCGCTACCTGGCACGCCGCGCCGTTCAATCCCGCGATGCGGTTGCAGCCTCACAATTGATGCAGCTTGCCATGCAATCTGACAAGCGTATATTTGTTAAAGAATTCGTAAAAACGACGGCAACCCTTGGTTCAACTGTCTTGCTGTCCTTGCTCGATGCGCCCCGCTACGATCGCCTGGAGCGCCAAGTCATTAACCTGGTGGCCGCATAAGCATGAATACCAAGATGATAGTCCGACGCAAACGACAGCTTCCGGAAGTTGATGCGGCTGGCCTGCTGATGCCCCTGGTGATCACCTTGGTTGTTTTTATGCTGGCACTGCTTGCCCAACAAAATGCTGGCGTGGAAATCGCCGCCCTGACGGAGGATGCTGGTGTACTGGAAAACAAAAGCTGGTTTACCGGTGTCATTTCCACCCTTGGCATTTGCCTGTTAGCAGGAGCCTCTGGAATCGCCTACTTTGCCGGTAACTTTCGCAAAAGTATCGGGGCCGGTCCGCGTCGCACCAGCGCACTGTACTGGTTATCGTTGTGTAGCCTGCTGCTGCTAATGGACGATGCTTTTCTGTTGCACGAAACACTTACGGAGCAACTGCCCTTTTTGCCAGAAGCGGTCACTCAAGGTTCGATAGGCGCCATTATTATCGCGACGCTGGTACTATTCAGAAAGGCCATTGCCAACTCCTTTATCTACGCTGTACCAGCCATTATCTGTTGGACGATTTCCGTTTCAGTCGACATGCTGCCACACGAAAATGCAGCCAATTTCCTGATTGCCGAAGACGGCAGCAAACTTCTGGGTATTGTTCTCTGGTTTCGTTTTATTACTGACTTGGCCACGCGTTACTTTGCCGCCATGCGCACTACACCAGCCGCAAGCTCCAACTAGCCCAACCAGTACTTTAGCTCCCACTTGAGTCGCCGCAAGGGAAAATAGCGTGTACGCGGGTCATCGAGCAGTTTGCGTGCAGCTGCCTTTTTGCCTGCAAGCAGATTCAATTGAGCAAGATGCAGCAAATGATTACCGGTCAATTTCAGCATGAGCTGACTGCGTGGATCATCGCCACGATCTGCAACCGCTTTCAACCTGCAACTGAAGGGACACTCCACTTCTGGGACATGCATGACTGAAGCTCGGTTTTCCGCTTCAATCAAATAATGCATACACACTGTCCGGCTGTAGGCCATCTTGTATTTCAAGCCAACGCGGATCCAAACGTCCTGATCCTCGCCGATTTTTTCACCCGGTGGAAATCCACCAAGCTCATCAAGAATCGCTTTCGGTATGCAGACCGCTGAGGTCATCATCGGTAACTCGCCACCACAAGCCGCTTCAAAGTAGTCATACATAAACCGCTGCTGAGCGGCAAATTGTCGGGGAAAAGCCGGCTCAATTGGGTCAACGCTGCCATCCGGCAAATAGTGAGCGAAGGCTGTAGAGTAGCCTCCGGCTTCCGGGAACTCATCGATCAGCGCAGCGATTTCACTCAAAAAACTGGGCAGCCACAAGTCATCACCATCCAAAAAGGCAACATAGTCATTACGAGCGTGCGCGATACCGGTATTGCGAGCAACGGAAACACCCGCATTATCCTGACGAATCAAGCTGACAGCTTCGTGTTCAGCAGCGAAGGCTTCCACGATGGTGGCACCATTATCGCGAGAGCCGTCGTCGACCACAATGACCTCATAGTCCGCATAGTTTTGCGCGAGTACAGAGTTCAGTGTGTCGCGTATGTGCGCAGCCTTGTTGTAGAGCGGAATTACGACAGAAAATCGAGTACCGGTCATAGGCTTTGCCAGTTGGTCAGCGACAAGCGGTTTGCCTCGGTTACAGCGAGACTGGGAGCACGGTACTCGCCTCGCATAATCTGCGATCCGCGCTGCTGCATGGTCGACTCAGAAAAGCCCCCTGCATCGAAAAAGTAGTCATCGCTCATGCCGATATCGTCGCACCAGTTATCGCACTTGCGATGGTAATTAAGACTCAGCAAAGGCACTTGGGTAAGATAGGCAAAAACACTGGCGTGAAGGCGCATGGCAACCAGCAGTTTCAATTTGCTGATCTCATGTACGCACTCGTAGGGGTTGGCATTGTAAGAGAGGTGTTTGACCGGTAAACCCTTCAGCCGGGTAGCCAGATCTTCATGCACTTGCGCATCACCCAACTCAGGATTGCCGTTTAAATCGATCAGTCGAATTTCAGAGCCGAATTCTTCGTGCCAGGCGCGCAGTGAGTAAGCAAGCTTATCCAGACGCTCGGCCTCCAGTGCCTGATCGCGCATCAGCCGCTCTCGGGGGCAAAGCGCCACACCAATAGCATTTTCCACACAATCGGCAATCGCGTTCTTAAAGACTTCGCGGTGCACCATCCCAGGCGCCAGGTCAAAGGTTTTATGGACATTGGCGTTAGGCGCTATAGCCTTCGCAATCTCAAGACTTGCATCATCACGCACGCCGGTAAAATCAACCTCGTTCAAAAAGGCTGCGCACTGCCGCTCAGCGGCGCGATCGACAAAGGGCCCAAGACCAACGCCTACTGCCCGGTGCTCGCCTTTGCCCGCCAGTTTTAAATAATGCCTTTTTTGCGAAATATCCTTGGCGGTGTGAAATACCGAGCCGCCGCCAATTAAGATATGCTTGCTGCGAATGGCACCGATGTATTTTTCGAAGCGTCCCTGCCCTTTGACCCATTGCCGAACACCCTGAACAGGTGTGCAGTTCAGCCACTTGGCCACTTCGCTGCCCGCCGGACACGTTGCCGCCAATTTGTGCGCCCCATAGATATCACTCGCACCTTCGGCCGTTGCAGCCATCAGCATATCGTCACCGGTATTGGTCATGCCGTAGTAGCCGACTAGCAGCGCGTCAAATGTTTTCATTATGTGCTTTCTCTATGATGTCCGGACGAAATGCAGTGCCTATAATGACCAGCGCAGGCCAGAATAGGTAAGCGAGAATCTCAAGGTTCTCACCAAAACTGAACATAAACAATATTAGTATGCAGGCTAAACCTGCTCGCGATGTGACACAGCGCTGAGCCTGAATAAACAAGGCAATAAAGGTTACCGCCATCGGAATGGCCAGTGCGACAAAACCCACGGCGCCTTTTACAAATAGCAGGCCGTACCAACTGTGGTGAGAGCCAATGGGCATGTACTCAACCAGATGCGGCCCCCGTTCGACCACACCATGC
>JBFKDP010000140.1:0-9686 GCA_041619575.1 Litorivivens sp. | reverse complement strand
GCTGGACGCTTTTGGGGTGGATGCCACAGCGGGGCTGCAGCGGATCACACCGGGACTGACTTATACCTATACCTACGGCTACAGCGTCATCTATCTAAGGGGAGTAGGCACAGATGCCTTTCTCCCAAATGCCGACCCGAGCGTTGCTACCTACATAGACGGCATGAACATCGGCCCAAGTCAGGGCAAGCAGGACACCATCGGTCCGGTCAAGCGCGTGGAAGTTCTCAAGGGACCACAAGGTACCCTTTTCGGCCGCAATGCAACTGGCGGAGCGATCAATATCATCACCGAAGACCCACCCGAAGAGTTTGTCGGCACATTGACAGCTGATCTCGGCAACTACAATGCAGAGTCCTATCAGCTCTATCTCGGTATGCCTTTTACCGAGCGCTCGGGAGCTACCGTGACAATGTACAAAGAAAACCAGGAACTCTACGGCGAAAACACTATATTCGGTCGCCCCGGCCCTATGAAAGAGGACTTTGTTGAAGGTGGCCGCCTAAAGCTACGCTTTGAAGCCAGCGACACGCTGAATCTCACGCTTGTTGGCGCCTACAGCAAGCAATTTAACAGCAATTCCCTGTCTCAGGAAAATACGCGCCCTGCGCCAACCTTTGCTGGCGGTGTTGAACCCGACGTGCCCGATAGAGAGTGGCACAACAACTACCAGGGCGGTAATGCCACCACCAATATTTTGTACGGGGCAACTCTGGAATGGATTACCGACTTCGCTGATGTAAAGCTGATCTATTCTGATAACGACGCGACCGTTGACGAGGCCAGATATGACTACGATTCCACTGAGACCTCACAGGCAACTTTCTACAGTAACGATCAGTACAATTATCAAAAAACCTATGAGTTGCAGTTTCTATCCAATGAGAACTCTCCGCTATCAGATCACGTAGAGTGGGTAGCCGGTCTCTACAGACTGACTGGCGAGGGTGGCTTCGGCAGCCTGTACTTCACCGTAAATGGCCCAGGCTTTCTTAACAATATTGCCGGCATCTCATCCCTTGCCAATCAGCTGAATCAGGTCGCGGCGCTTTCCGGGCTTGGCAATACCGTCGGGCAGATAATCAACCAGGCCCCGGATATTGTGCTCGGCAACGGCGGTATTCTTACCACTGAGTCTGATTCTGCTTATATGCAGGCTACATGGTTTGCCACCGACTGGCTTGATATAACACTTGGAGTGCGCTATCAGGAAGAAACGCGGGGCATTACTAACAGCTATCTGGACATTGTCGACCCAACAGTTGGCACACCGCCAAATGAGTACTTTGAATCCGGCGACCAGTCTCGCAATATCCGCCTGCTTAATTTCAGCGCGCCTGATCTAGAAGACACAACAACCTCGCCCCGTATCGCCATCCAGATACGGCCCTGGGATGATTTTCAGATATTTGCCTCGGCCCAGCGTGGGTACAAAAGCCCCACCTACAACATAGTCAATTTCTTTACTGATCCGGACCCCGTTGAACGTGAAGAAGCCACAGCCTATGAACTCGGGTTCAAGTCCGACTGGATGGATGGCACGTTGCGTGTGAACGGTGCGGTATTCAAAACCGAGATTGACGGCCTGCTCACTGCAATTGTATCGATGGCATCAGGAGGCATTGTTACCTTCAAGAATGCGGGCACTGCTGAAATTAAAGGTGCAGAAGCCGATTTTCGTTGGCAGCCCATGCCCAACCTCAATCCCGGCCTGGCAATATCTGGCGGCGCGACCTACCTCGATGCCGTTTACACCGACTACAAGGATGGCTCGGGCTACGATGATGACTCTGGCCTCTACTTCGGTTCCGACGCACTAACGGGTGACACCTCTCGCGACTTTACCGGCAATGATGTAGTCCGAACCCCCAAATTCACCTCATTCCTTTCACTCAATCAGCTCTTTCATATGGGAAGTTTGGGAGATTTCGAATTAGGGGTCGATTACTACTACAACAGCGGGTTCAATACGACGCCACAAAACTCGCCATTTTATGAACAGGATCAGTACGAAACCTGGAATGCGCGACTGTCCTATTTTTATGATCCGCTAGGCCTGCAACTGACCGCCTACGTGGAAAACGCCAAAGACAAAGACTACTTCCAGTCTCTATTGCAACAGGATTTCGGACGCACGGTGACACTCGCACCGCCCCGCCTCTACGGCCTGCGCCTGAAATGGGATTTCGACGTCCTATTCTGATTCCACTCCCGGAAGGCCTCGCCGAGTACAGAGCTTTTGTACTCGGCTTTTTTATTGCACGCCAAAAACACTGGCTGCCAATTCATAGGAACGCAAGCGCGCATCGTGGGAATAAATCTGCGAGGCAACCATCAGCTCATCAGCATCGGTTCTATCCACAAAGTGGCTTACCACTTCTTTAACGGTGTCCACATTCCCGATTGCAGAGCAGGACATAATCTGGCCCAGCAAAGCGCGATCCGCCGGAGACAGGCTTTCCCGGAAGTGCTCCGTTGGTGGCTGTAATTTACCGGGTTGCCCGCGCCGTAGGTTTACAAAAGCTCTTTGCACAGAACTGGCCAAATACTCCGCCTCGTCCTGCCTGTCAGCCGCAATGATATTAAATCCCAACATGACATAGGGTGACTCGAGGTGCTCAGACGGCCGAAAGCGACTACGGTAGAGCGCAATCGCCTCATCAAGCTGAGCCGGTGCGAAGTGAGAAGCAAAGGCAAAGGGTAGACCCAGCGCGGCAGCCAACTGGGCGCCAAATAAACTCGAGCCAAGAATCCAGACCGGAATATGAGAGCCTGCGCCGGGCGTTGCAACGACCGCTTGCCCAGTTTCCGGCTCACCGAGATAGCGCAATAACTCCACCACGTCCTTGGGAAACTGATCGACATCGCCATCGAGGTTACGACGCAGGGCATTCACCGTCACCATATCAGTGCCCGGCGCCCGCCCAAGGCCAAGATCAATCCGGCCCGGGTATAGCGCCTCCAGAGTGCCGAATTGCTCAGCAATCACCAATGGCGCATGGTTGGGCAACATAATGCCGCCGGCACCAACGCGTATCGAGCTCGTTGCCGCAGCGACGTGACTAATCACCAGGGGGGTAGCCGCACTGGCAATACCCGGAAAGTTGTGATGCTCCGCCAGCCAGAATCGGCGGTATCCCAGAGCTTCCGCGTGACGGGCTAAGGATGCTGAGTTATGCAATGCATCAGCGACGCTCGATCCTTCGCAGATTGAACACAGATCAAGAACAGAATATGCGGTCATAGAATTCCTTTAATGATGTCGGTGTACTTCTCGGCGTCCACCAGGTACGACGGCAATTCTACGCGCTATGAGGAAAATTTCAGCCTACATGGGTTCAACGTCAAACGCTGGATAGAGAAAAGTTAAGTTAACTTTGCCCGCAATATTGCCGCTAGGTCATCGCACTCACGCTGAGAAAACAGTGAGCACTCTTCCGGGGTGGCTTCGCGGCCCTGGGTCAATACATCAACCAATTGTGATAGCTCCACCTTCAACTGCTGTGCCATAGGCAGTGTACGCCGACTGTCGGCCTGCGGACTCGCTTCAGTGATTTCCAAGCCTGCATGCATGAGCGCCAATGAATCTCTGAGCACAGCAAAATGTCCACGGGGTAAGACATCATCCAGCATTTTGCCAAGCGCCTGGATACAGTCCGCTGTGCAGGCTAGCAGATCGAAAGCGCGTGGCGAGTAGATGATTCTTGAGACACGGGCATCGTGAACATGCTGGTTTCGCTCAATGTAACCCATTGCGAGGAGCTCTCTTACAGTGCGACTGATTGCCTGGGTTGAAAGCGATTGCCTTTCTGCCAGCAGCGCGTTGGTGCTTCCTTCCAGACCTATATCATGTATAACGCGCCAGTGAGCGATGGTTAGCCCAGAATAACCTTTTTCTGCATTCATACGGCCAATGGTTCTCTGAACCAACTCTGAAACAACACTCAGCACCACCGCAATCATGTCACTTTCAAGCCCGGGAGGAGCAGCGTCCCGCCTCTCCAGACCGAGCATGCTATACCCTGCTTCCCTTGCGGCAGCTAAAAACAAGTCATGCTTATCTCCTAATCTCGCTTGATACTGCCGGCTGACACTTTCCAACTGCTTGAGGGCTGCCTGGATAAGCTTGCGCCCCGCCCGAGAAAGCTGAACCCAGCGAGCGCGGCGGTCGCAGGGGTCATCCACCCGTTCACAGTAACCCGCCTTTTCCAATCGCTTTACCAGCTTTGTGGTGTAGGCCTGTGAAACACCCAGCGCGAGTGCCATCTCGGAAGCGCGCTGGGGATTCAAGTACAGCAATGACAGCGGCCCGATCAGCTGGGAATCCAGCGAGGAGTAACCGGCTGCTTCCAAAGATTCCCGCACAATCCGATCGCCCCTTTCCGCGACGAGCCCCAGGCGGCGAACCCAGTTATCGGTATAACGGTGCCACAACAACTCGGTTCCGCGACCCGAGAGCTCCGGCGGTGATGATGAACTCACAGTAATACTGGCCTCTTGATTAGGTAACTAGAGTTAAGTATAAACGTAACAAAGGATAACTATAAAGCCAGAAGCATTACTATGACAGCTCTCCATGCCCTCTTGATCAAATATAAAAATTGCACAGCTACTGCTTCCATTCTGGCAGCGGCGATCTGGCTTCCCTCACCGCCAGTACTAGCCGCCACGGGCACAGCTACGGCCATTGAAGAAGTCTTTGTCACTGCCAGAAAGCGACGCGAGAATATTCAGGAAACGCCCATTGCGGTAACCGCCATCACGGGTGCAGATCTGCGGGAAGCCGGACTCGGTCAAACGGAGGATTTGTCTGCCGTGGTTCCCAGCTTGCATATCCAGAAAGGCGCCAGCAACCAGATCTACATCCGCGGCATTGGCGAGCGCACGGGCTATGCCCGCGTCGACCCGACGGTGGGCATTTATCTGGATGATCTGTACTTGCCACGTTCAGACGGTCAGCTTGTGGGCTTGCTCGATCTTGAAGCAGTACAGGTCTTACGCGGGCCACAAGGCACTTTGTTTGGCAAAAACACAACCGGCGGGGCCATCGTGCTTACGCTTGAGAAACCGCACGAAACCTTTGATGCCTATATCGAGGGTGAGCTGGGTAGCTTCAATACGCGCAACGCTAAAGCCATGATCAATGGCCCACTCGGTGAACGAATATCGGCGCGACTACTGGCCAGCAGCACTAAAAATGACGGTTATGTCGAAGACGCCTATACCAGTGAGCGTTTTAATTCTCTGGATCAGCAGGCCCTGATCGGGCAGTTGCGCTGGGACGCCAGTGACAGCCTGACCCTCGACCTACTCGGCTATCAGGGAAAAGTCCGTGAGAATTTGTCGGGCAACAATTGCACAATCAACAATAGCGACGCCCTGTTCGTCAACGGTCTCGGCTTGATGTGGCCCGGTGATACCGATGCTACCGCTCCCCGCGCCTACCAGGACAACTGCAACAATAATTCACAGGACGTGTTGGGTGATCTTAAAGTCAGCCACGGCCCTAACCCTAACTACGACAAAGATCTCGACACAACACTGGCAGGTTTAACGGCGCGCATGGAAGTTTCTGACGTCACCCAAGTCAAAGTTGTGGCGGGTTATCGCGAAGAGACCAAAGGGCCTCATCTGAAATCAGACAACGACGGCGGACCCGAAGACTTCTCAGAAGCCCAACAGATTGGCGACAGCGTTGGCCGCTCATACAGTCTCGAATTTCAATTAAACAGCAGCTGGCTGGACGATCGTCTGGATATCAGCACTGGCTTGTTTTACATGGGTGAAAGCAATTCAGAGACCTCCTTTCTCACGGCCCAGATCGTCGGCATAGATTCTGCGTCCCTGCTCCAGCTGGGGCTCGGCAACCAGCCAGACACTCCCATTGTGAATGGAGTACCCATGGTCGGCCAGCTACTGGGCAGCCCGGTACTGATTTCTGAATTCGACCTGGAAAATACCACCTCGGCCGCCTATCTGCAGGCTGTCTGGGAGGCCACCGAGCAATGGCAAGTGACAGCTGGTCTGCGTTACACCATAGAAAAACGCGAGTCACGCCTGGGCATACGCAGCAGTGACGCTGAAGCCGTTGCCAACCGCATGGTTCTCAGCGGTCATTTTGGTCCAGGCAGTGAAGGTTTACACCCCTATCTGGGCGCTGGCTGGGGGGGCGACCCGGTGCGTATTGCCCATGACCTGTTCAAGGACCAAAACGGCGACGGCCTACCCGACTACCCCATGGCGCCGGGCTATCTGCAGCGGGACCGGCAAGCCATCAAATTTACTGAGTTAACACCCATGGTGTCCGCATCCTACCAGTTCAGCAGCGAATCGCTGGAAGATACGGCTCTGGATGCGCTAATGGTTTATGGCACTTGGAGCAACGGCTTTAAGTCCGGTTTTGGTGAACCTTTGCTGACCGATGGCCTCCAGGTGATCGAGCCAGAGACAGTTGAAAACTGGGAAGCGGGATTCAAAGCCGATTTGTTCTCACGCGCGTTGCGCTTGAATGCCGCAACCTACCATATGATTTTCCAGAACATGCAGCTCAATACGGTGGGGACAGATAGCCAGGCCAATCTCGCCGTTACTCACCAGAATGCGGGCGAATCGACGATTCAGGGCGTGGAGCTGGAACTGTCATGGATGCCATCCGCAAGCTGGATGGTGAATTTCAATTACAGCAACAATAACTACCGCTTTACCGATTTCGAAGAGCCAGACCTGATCACACTCGCGCTGACAGGCGAGAAAGATCCGGTTGATCGCAGCGATGAAGAGTTTCCACTCTCGCCTGAAGAAAGCGCTAGCGTAAGTATTCAGCACACGGCTTTACTCTCCTCAGGGCAACTCATCAGCCGCATTGACGCAAGCTACAAGAGCGACATCTTTCACGGCCTTGATCGTGGCTCATGGTTGGCCAGCCGCCGCGACAAAGACCTGGCTTACTCGGAGGCCTACACACTGCTCGGTGCCCGGCTTTCCTGGCTTTCTGCCGACGAAGGCCTATCAGTTACGCTATACGGCAAAAACCTGCTCGACAAGCGCTACTTCTTTGGAACATCGGTTGGCGATTCACTAGGCACATTCAATCGCCTAATCGGCCAACCCAGAACCTTCGGCCTAATTATTCGCAAACAATTACAATAAGGAGCTACTCATGGCTGACAATTTGACTCCCAGATCAGTACCCATAGCCATCGCACTCATTTCACTCTTGGCAGTGCCCTTTTCCTACGCAGTTGCCTATCTGTCGTTCTTCCACGACAACCCAGGTGCCGTGCTCGGTGTTGGCGTACTGGCGCTCGTTCTACCTGCAGTGATTGCCTATCTGGTCGTTTTCAGACGAATGCCGGATACAGTACGCAAGGACCCTTTTCTCTATATCTTCACCATCTTTTCATTCGCCTGCGTACTCGACCTGATGATAGGTCTGACCCTGATGGGCTACACCGATGTGATGGCCTGGTACTTTGCCTCCGGCGAACCCTACCTGAACACCGCACACGGTATGGCTATCAATATCTGGGACGGCACCGTGCACTACGCTCTCTACCTGCTGATGGCCTACCAGATAGCCAGCGGCAAAAGCTACCGCCGCGCCGGTCTGTTCTGGGTCGGTTCGATGATGGGCTCAGGCATGGTCTTTCTTGTGGGCAACCTCATTGGTGTATTCGCCCACCACGTCGAGCCGTCTTATCTACTAAACGTACCTTTTATGCTGGTACCCATTTTTATTGCATGGCGCATCTTCGCCAAGGATTCTGACGCACCAATAGCAGGCCCGGTAAGCAACGGCGCGCTTAAATGGGCACAGACACTCGCCCTGCTCGCCGTCGCTGGTTTTTCCCTGTTTCGCTTACTCGTAGCCCTGAACCCCGAAACCGGCATCACCTCCGGCTGGGCTAGCATAGAGCCCTACCTACAATCGCCAATGGCCTACCCCCAACTGCAAATCACGGTCTACGCTTTCTGGATCGCGCCCTTTTGCCTGATTGCTGCTCTCGCCCTGTGGCGCGCAAACAGCCCCAGGCTTTCACACTGGGCATGGATATTTGCGGGCGTTGTTTTTCAGGGGCAATTCGCCCATGTGATTGCAGGTTTCAGTGAGAAGAATGAAGCGGCATTTCGCATAGCCGCAGAGAATGGGGGCATGTACATCGCCAGCAATCTCGCGCTGGCGGTCATAGTGGTGTGGCTGGCACTAACACTCGATAACAAGCAGCGAGTCAGTAGCTAGAGGGCATCACTAATACTGGGAGAAGGCAGCTATTCTGGCTCGCCTTCATCCATCACTTTGTTAAGATGTTCCGCCAAATCAGGAATGGTTTCCGCTAGCAAACTCAAGCGATCGCGCTTTTCTTCGCTGCCAATCATGCCCGGCACAAAGCCCCACTCCGGGTCGGCCAGATCGCCAAAGCCCATCTGCCAGTTAGGAAAAAGCCGCTCGCCAACCTTCGCGTCGACTAAAACTTCAACTTCCTCATGGCGGGTATCACGCTTCAGGGTATGCAGAAGATTTTCAATCGCATCCGCCGGCCCCTCAAGCACCTGTAAAAAATAGCCCCGATCATGTAGCAGAATACCGCTGATATCATCAATTGCATTAAACGAACGGGCGTCATGCAATATCTTCATAAGCTCACAGTGATCCATGGCCTGCGTTGCGCGGCTGCAATAGACCACTCGACGAATGCTATCTTGACTTACTAACATGCAGCCCTCCTCTACAGGCCTTTAAGTTTAGTCCAACCTCGCACTGAAGCCTATCGTTGTGACCATCTCCTGTAACTAATCACGCACAGCTCTTCATCATAAACGGGAGACCGGCATCATAAACTGAATTTGCGAAGAAGCAGTATAATGGAGAACACCGATGTCCCACGCAGGAAGAAGTATTGGGATACCCGGCCTTGAGATTGAACGGGGAGTAAGTAATCAGAGCATAGAGGTCTGGGCCAAGCCAAATTTTGAGGCCGCCCAATAAAAAAGGGGCCACTCGTTAGAGTGGCCCCTTTTTAAGGGATTGGTCGGGACGGCAGGATTTGAACCTACGACCACCACACCCCCAGTGTGGTGCGCTACCAGACTGCGCTACGCCCCGATTTGAGGGGCAGAATAATACAGCAGAAGTAGAGGCAATGAAATACCAGTTAACAGAATTCTGTATCTACAGCTGTTCGAACACTGGTTACAGCGTTTTGACGTTTTCGTTTTCAGCAGCCTTTTTTAGTGAAAAACCACCAGCCATTACTTCCGAGATAATTGCCTGTTCAATGGTTACCCGGCGTGATGTAGGGACAGGTAGACGCATAATGAGGTGAATTTCTTCGGGGGCTGGCACTTGTAAGGTTACACGTGGCTCAACCGAGGGTGGTTCCAGACCTCGCTGTATGCTGAAGCGCACCAGATACCGCTTGGCTTCTTCCCGGTAGGATTCCGACTCGCGCTTACCCGCTCGCAACATAGCCTCGCGGGCGCCCTGCCAATCGTGATCACGCCGAAACGGCACCGTTATAACGTGAAACATATAGCGCGCATTGGGAGTTTCGTTGATGACAGCTTCAGACACAAACATGGCATTGGGTATGGTCAGCACCCTGCCGGTGAGTTGCTGAGACGTTTTACCAGGGCCAACTTCCAGCATCGTTGTGGTCAGGGGGTTGTGATCAATAACATCTCCGCGG
>JBFKDP010000139.1:0-9689 GCA_041619575.1 Litorivivens sp. | reverse complement strand
TGCCCACCAGCCTTGGCAAGCGATCCCGTCCGTTATTTCGCCACGCTTTGAAGCTGGCCGGCCGCCATCCGGCCAGGATACTGTTGCTGCACGTGGTCGCGCCCATCAGTGATAGGGCGCACGCCACGATCCAGAGCGACCTGCAGGAAGAGCATATCCGCAAGATACGCGAGAAGCGTATCACTCTCATCAAACAGACGATGAAGGAACGGTTGACTAAGTTCTGCGAAAATGAACTCAGCGATCTCGTGAACTCCGTCGGCCCTCACATCGAACAACTGGTGGTTGAGGGTAAGTACACCGATGTCATCATCAACAGCGCCACCCAGTTTGATGTCGATCTGATCGTAATGGGCTCGCACGACCACCTGGGCCGAGTCAGCGACACTACCCGCAGTGTGATTAGTTATGGCAAGTACCCGGTAATGATGATCTCCACCGGAGCTCTAGTCGGCGACTCTTTTGCTCAGGCTTCTCCGTGTATTGCTGCTGAGCCGGATTCGGCAATCGCATACATCTGCCCGACCGGGCATTCCCTCACAGCTGGGGGTTAAATCCGTTGAGCGGGATCAACTAGGCAAGACTCGTTAGTTCAGCAGGACAGAATTGATAGAAAACAGCTATAGATAGGAGTTATACCGTGCAAGATTTGCTTCCCAATTTGTGTGACATGTTTCCCCACTTGGTTCAAGTGGCCAAACCGATGTTCGTCAATTACGGCGGTCGAGACACCTTTAGTGGTGAGATAGTCACCATAAAGGCGTTTGAGGACAACTTGCTGGTTCGCGAGCAGGTTGCATTGCCCGGCAAAGGAAAGGTTTTGGTGATCGATGGCCACGGCTCGATGCGCCGAGCCATGCTCGGCGAAATCATGGCAGGGACCGCAGCTGAAAATGGCTGGGAGGGGATTGTGGTCTATGGCTGCATCCGCGATGTCAAAGCCATCGCCCAGATCGATATCGGCGCCCAGGCCCTTAGCGCCCATCCGATACGGGCGGATAAGAATGGCGTCGGGAAGGTCAATATTCCGGTCGCCTTCCTGGGCGTTACCTTTCAGCCCGGTCATTACCTCTACGCCGACAGGAATGGCATTCTGGTTTCCCCAAAAGCGTTGACGAAGACTGACTGACTATTAACAAAAGACAACTCCTCAGAAACCAAGCCATGCTGCTCTAATGTGCGTTGCGTGGGAGGATTTCTTGAGAAGTTGTCGATGAATACTGTCCAGTGGGTAGCTTTATTCTCCTGGGGCTCGAAGCGACCCCAAGCAGAATAGAAGGGGCTTCTCTCTTTGTTTTGAATCGCGCAAATTTTGTCTGGCTATGTTTCTCGTTTTACCGAATGAATCAGGGCCAGCATACGGAGTAGAATATGACCGACTTCGATAACGACCCCTCTGGTAGCCTGTTGTTGAGAACTATGGCAATGCCTGGGGATACCAACCCGAATGGAGATATCTTCGGCGGCTGGTTGATGTCACAGATGGATATAGCCGGTGGAATTTTGGCCAAGGAGGTCGCTCAGGGCCGCATCGCGACAATTGCGGTAGAAGGGATGAAGTTTATTCAGCCCGTAAAAGTGGGCGACGTGGTTTGTTGTTACGGGGAGTTAATCAAAGTGGGAGCCACCTCTATAACGCTGCAATTGGAGGTTTGGGTCAACCCCGTGCTACGTGAAAAAAGGCCCAAGCGCTTTAAGGTTACCCAAGCGGCATTTATTTACGTAGCAATTGATGACGACGGTAACAAGCGAATGATTACATCTCGGTAAACCACCGCCTCTGGCGGTGAGACAGAAACAGCCTCTGCCATTCCGGCGTGCAGAGAAGAAAATGGCCTCCTTTGAATCGGCAAGTTCTAGAGGTGGCCATAATGAGAGACAGCCCTATGCCGCATTCGGCATAGGGCTGTTTCAATTAAGCTATAGCAGATTTCGCTGGCCTTGGCGCCTTTCAGGTCGATGGAAGCAGCCACAGGGCGTCGACAGGAGAGAAGATTCCGGACCTCACATCTCTGTGCGGGTCCGGATAGACGTTTAGAAGTCGATGCCGAAGACCAGTTGTGCGAGCAGCGTGAATAGTCCGAAGGCCACGGCGATTGCAACCAGATTAAGCAAAAAGCCAGCGCGAACCATATCGCGTAATTCCATCTGCTCGTAGGAGAAGACGATCGCATTGGGCGGGGTAGCGACTGGCATCATAAATGCCATCGAAGCTCCAAGCGCCACTGGCACGCAGAGGATGATGGGATTCAGCCCCAGGCCGACAGCTACGGCGGCCAGTATAGGCAGAAAGGTTGCTGTAGAGGCGGTGTTTGAGGTGATCTCGGTCAGATAGACAATCGCCACTGTGACCAGCAGAACCAATACCAGGGTGCTGACCTCGACGCCAGCAACGGCGTTACCGATCCACTCCGCCAAGCCAGTACCCTTGAATCCACCCGCCAGCGCCAGCCCACCGCCAAACAGCAGCAGCACACCCCAGGGCACGTTACGCGCCGCCTCCCAGTCCAGAGCAAACTCGCCTTTTGAGCGCGATATCGGCACCGCGAACAGCACCAGTGCCGCGAGTAGCGCAATGATCGTATCGTTGAGCGGTAATCCGGTCAAATCGACCAGGAACTTGCGGAAAATCCACCCCAGCGCGGCACTGAGGAACACAATGGCCACCAGTTTTTCACCCCTGGACATGACTCCCAGGGCAGCCAGCTCACGCTGCACCACAGCACCAGGATCCTTAATGTCGATCTGGTGTGAGGGGAACAGCAGGCGCGTCAGCAGCAGCCAAGCAATTGGTAGCATGATGGCCACCACGGGCACCCCCAACAGCATCCAGTTGAAGAAGCTGATCTCGATCTGGTAGGTGTTTTGCAAAAAGCTGGCAAGCAGGGCGTTGGGCGGCGTACCAATCAGTGTGCCCACGCCGCCGATCGAGGCGCTATAGCCGATTGACAACATCAACGCGACACCGAAATTACGCACCATCTTCTTATCGCCGGTTTGCTGGGCAACGAAGTCGATAACCGACAGCCCCACGGCGAACATCATGATCGTGGTGGCAGTATTGGAAATCCACATCGACAGAAACGCCGTGGCCAGCATGAATCCCAGAATGATCCGCGAGGGTGAGGTGCCGACCCGACTGACAATCTGCAGTGCGATGCGGCGGTGCAACCCGACGTGCTGCATGGCCGCTGCCAGCAGGAAACCGCCGAGGAACAGAAAAATCAGCGGATGGGCATAATTAGCTGCCACCGGCTTGATCTTGTCAATCTCGAGCAGCGGCATCAAGACGATGGGCAGCAGCGCAGTTGCCGGGATTGGCACCGCCTCAGACAGCCACCAGATCACCATCCAACTGGCCATCGCAACGAGCTGCCAGGCTGCTAACGGCATCCCCTCAGGAGCGGCCGAAAGCAGGATCAAGGCCGCAACAGCCGGCCCTCCCAGCAATCCCAGTAGTCGCAATCCGCCGATCGGTGATCCCGTCGGCTCGGGTCGATCCTTGTAGTCAGGATCACGCCGGTCGCCCGGGGCCAGGTAATCTTCATCATGGGCATGGATGCCCTTCTTGTCCGTCGTCATTGGTTGCTCACCTCTTCAAATGACAGGAATTTCCGATGGTCTCTCACGCTGTTGGATAATATCCAGCTGCATGATTAAAAACATCGGCTCTCTATGCTCTTAGATCAAAATTCTGAGCAGTTTTTCTAACGCAATAAAAGCTAGTCGCGATAAACTAACGAGCATTCTAATTCAAAAGCAGATAATCTGGATACAATGATTGCATCGCAGCATAAATCAACAGCCATCATTCACCACAACCTCTGCCTTTTATAAATCAGTTAGTTGTGCGCATACACCCAATTAGCCATCGACCCACTCGTTAATATCATAATTTTTGCCGTCGTAAGCCATAATCCACATCTGATACAGCGATGTGGAAATCATGATGGCCATGCAAATACCATAACCCATGCCGCCAATCATTGTCAGCCAAGCAAAATTTGGCTCAAGTCGCGTTAACCACCAAGAGAGTATATCAATAACCAGAAAGACAAAAGGGATAGATATTATAATCTCTTTAACTAACTTTGACACACCAACCGCAAAGCTGAAGATAAAGCCAACAATAAAAAATATAAATGCGATACCAAATGCATGAATATGAGAAACACGCGTTAATGAGTCAACTTCAACACCACTATCTACTTCGGCGACTCTTTTAATCTCCTCATATTTATTGAAATAAGGAATACCTGGAATTACACCATGACACTTTACACAATTTCGGTTAACGATCGGCTGAATAGTGGATACCCATTCCTCCTCCGATGCGCCATTTCTGGCCCAGCTAATAAGCTCTATTTTTTCTTCTTCGGAAGCCTTGTCCTGCATCGAACCGTTGAGCTTTGTTTCGAGCTTACTGTTATTACGATTACCATAGTAGCTGTAAACAACATCATCTATTGATAAACCCATTTCCCCATCAGCCATTCCGTGTGTAAGCAGTAACTGCCCGCCTGCGACCAGCAATCCAAACGCTGTGGCAATCAGATATCCCGTAAACAGAACTCGTAACGACAAACCCAGACTAGGCAGATTCATCCAAGTTTCATTTGAATATTTCATTTATTCACCTCAACAACTGTTATTGTATTTCAACGAGCTATAACGCCATCGTCAAACCTAGTGTATGGCGTAGAACGGCACTAGCAGATCTCACGATCACGCCAACGGGTACGTCTAATGAGACACAAAAAACGGAGGTTCTCCGAAATTGATTTGATTGCTGGAAGGAATGATGCTCCATTATTCCATGTGCCGGGACAGGGCTGACTTCGGCCTGACTTAGAAAAATTTAACGATAGTTATTACAAGCAGGCACACTGCCTGCTGGCGAGAATGGCGATATTAGTTCTTCCGCTCATATCTAGTTTTTGAGAGATGCTTTGCATGTGATTTCTAACGGTCGACTCCGCAACATGCAACTGGTCCGCGATCTCTCTGTTGCATATTCCTCGTTGCAGGTATGTTACTACCTGTAACTCACATGGCGACAAGTCCAGAATATCAGGCATGAATTTTTTACGCCAAAATGAAGTCCAATATAGAAGTTTTTGTCGATCAAGGTCAGGTTCAAAACAGATAATTGACAATAAGGATTTGATCTCGCTAATTTCTGCTTTCATCGGCAAAAACAGGTCGACAACACCACGATTAATATTTGCCCAGTCAGACTTTCCTAGCGTGTCTGATAAAACAACAATTCTGGGCTTCAGGCCCTCGATTAAATTCAGCCAACCCGTTAAATTCCGATAAAAACCATCATCCCCAACATGTTTAAATAAAACTAAAACATCAGACGTCGAATACAACCCGTAAAAACGCGAACTATTCTCCATATTCGATTGCTGCAGCACCCTTACTTCAAGCTCAAGGGCATCAAGGATCAGCTTAACCCCATGCCTTAAAAGAGGCTGGTGCCCAACTATTGTGACAGATTCAGGTTTATGATGATTGTTATTTTCATCACCCATATAACAATCAAAGATTTTAGAGTCTCGCATGCCATTAACCCTACAACAGACGGATCTTATTAATATTTTATTTAGGTGGAGTGCCACTGATATTATTCAACATGCTTTACAAATGAACTGCATCAATATATGACCTCCTTTCACCTCAGCATCAGTAAAACAACTCTGACACAGGGGCAGCCATTGGCCTGCGCTAATGACCGCCTTTTAGCGAACATATGCTCTGCATGCCTTCAGGGTCAAAAACATCGCCTGCTGGGTATAGCGTGCGGATTAAGAGGTAATCTCCTCATTTTCATTCTGCGCCCCGGCGACCGCAATTGCGGTCATATTAAAGATGCTTCGTACACTGGTGCTTGTGGTCATTATATGAATCGGCTTTTCGGTCCCCAGCAGGATTGGTCCGACCGAGATACCACCGCCCAGTGTCTTAAGCAGACCATAGGCAATATGGGCGGACTCGACGTTGGGCATCACCAATAGGTTGGCCTGACCGCGCAGCACCGACTCAGGAAATACCTTGTTGCGCAGTTCCACGGAGATAGCTGTGTCAGCGTGCATCTCGCCGTCGACAATTAGTCCCGGAGCACGTTGATTGAGAATCAAACGCGCTTCGCGCATTTTGCGGGCGGAGGGAAGGTCATTGGTGCCGAAGTTGGAGTTCGACAGCAGAGCGGCTTTAGGCAGAATGCCGAAACGTCGCATCTCCTCGGCTGCCAGCAGGGTTGACTGAACGACTTCCTCGGCAGTGGGGTTCGGATTGATATGCGAATCGCAGATGAAGAAGGTGCCGGTAGGCAGGCTAAGTACAGTAACCGTGGAGTAGTTACCCGCCGTGCCGGACTTGCCAATCAGGCTGTCGACCCGCTGCAAATGCTGGCGGAAGCGTCCGTGGGCACCACAGAGCATGGCATCCGCATCACCACGCAGACACATCATGGCGGCAATCACAGTCTTGTCCGAATGCAGGATGCTCTTGGCCTCATCTGGGGAGATGCCTTTGCGCCCCATGCGGGAAAGGTAGTCGGCTAGATAAGGCTCAAACCAGGCGCCGCCATTCGGGTCAACGATAGTGAAATCTAGATCTTCGCGAATACGTAATTGCAGGTCCCGGATTCGCTGTAAAATACGTGCGGTATTTCCCACCAGGATTGGTTGGGCCAACCCTTCATCGATAACCTGCTGGACCGCTTGCAGCACGCGATTGCTTTCGCCTTCGGCAAAGACCACCCGCTTGGCGTCTTTTTTTGCGCGTTCCAGAATTGGGCTCATGACTTGACTGGAGCGGTAGGCAAATCGAGCCAGGCTGCGGCGATAGGCATCCAAATCGTCGATGGGCCTTGTTGCCACTCCCGTATCCATCGCGGCCTTGGCTACCGCGGTTGCTACCTCAAAAATCAAGCGTGGATCGAAAGGCTTAGGAATCAGGTACTCAGGACCAAAGCGCAGGGGCTCTCCGGCATAGGCTTTCTGCACCCGGTCGATGGGTTCGGCTGTGGCCAGGTCAGCCAGTGCTTTGACGCAGGCGACTTTCATCTCTTCGTTGATAGTAGTGGCGCCGCAATCCAGTGCGCCACGGAAGATAAAGGGAAAACAGAGAACGTTGTTGACCTGGTTGGGGTAGTCGGAACGCCCGGTAGCCATGATTACGTCGGATCGAGCAGCTTTAGCCTCTTCGGGAGTGATCTCCGGATTGGGGTTGGCTAGCGCCAGGATCATCGGATCCTTAGCCATCTTCTTTACCATTTCCGGCTTGAGCACACCCGCGGCAGAAAGTCCGAGGAATACATCAGCACCGTCGATGATGTCGCTCAGGGTACGGGCCTCGGTGTTCTGAGCATAGCGGGCTTTGTACTCGTCCATCTCCTCAGTGCGACCTTGGTAAACGACGCCGGCGATATCGGTGACCCAGACGTTTTCTTTGGGTACACCCATACTGACTAGTATGTCGATACAGGAGAGTGCAGCGGCGCCGGCGCCAGAGGCAACCAGTTTGATCTTGCTGATGTCTTTACCGACCACCCGCAGGCCATTAAATACCGCCGCGCCGGCGACGATGGCAGTACCGTGCTGATCGTCGTGAAATACCGGAATGTTCATCCGCTCTTTCAAGGTCCGTTCGATAATGAAGCACTCGGGGGCTTTGATATCTTCCAGATTGATGCCGCCGAAGGTAGGCTCGAGGCGGGCTACGGTTTCAATAAACTTCCGCGGGTCAGTTTCGTCGATTTCGATGTCGAAGACATCGATATTGGAAAACTTCTTAAACAGCACGGCTTTGCCTTCCATCACCGGTTTGGACGCCAAGGCGCCGATGGCACCCAGTCCCAGCACCGCGGTGCCGTTGGTGATCACGCCAACGAGATTGGCGCGGGCGGTGACAGTGGCAGCTTCGTATGGGTCACGGACAATCTCGTTGCAGGCGGCGGCGACACCTGGAGAGTAGGCCAGAGCCAGGTCTCTCTGGGTTGCCATGGGCTTGGTGGCAACGATCGCCAGTTTTCCGGCGGGGCCTGCGCGGTGGTACGCTAATGCATCTTTATCGAAATCGCTGGACATGTGTTTTACCTATGAACTGGTTTTGCTTGTTCTGACGTTAGGTCTGACCCGATACGGTGTACGCACCCTGTGACCGGGTTCTGAGATACTTCTTGTTCTTCGTAACAAACTAATCTTCGCTCACCCCTTTCATCATTCCCCGCACGATCCAATAAAGCAGCAACATGATCAGCGGCAAAGACAAGGTCGTACCAGTAAGCAGCAAGCCCAGGAGCTGCCCTTCCGGAAGAAGGTTTTTCAGTGCCAGATCGATCAGGTCATACATGTAGTAGGCCACCACAATGACCGACAAGCTCTCGAGTTTTGCCTGCAGCCGCATTTGACGGTGGGCCCGGCTGTTGAGTGCTTCCAGCAACGCTTTATTTTGCTGTTCGATCGCCAGATTTACTTGAGATTGAATCAACTCGGTGGCGCGGGCTATCCGTTTGGAGAGCATCTCGATTCGAGCCGCGGCGCTACGAATGGTTCGTCGAGCGGGGTCCAGGCGGCGGTCCATAAATTCCTCCACCATTTGTGCGCCCTCCACCCGGTTCTCGCGCAATTCCTGAATGCTGCGCTCCACCAAGGCGAAGTAGGCTTCACTGGCGGAGAAACGGTTGGCCGTGCTGGCAGAAAGTGCTTCAACCGCAGCCGCTAGCGCCATCATCTGCGCCAATACTTCGGAAACATCTTGATCGAGGGTGCGCTGGCTAACCGACGCCAATTTCTGATCCAGATCGTTAATCTTGGGCATCAACGAGCGCGCAAGCGGCATTGAAAGCAGGGCTATATGACGATAGGTCTCAATCTCACATATTCGCTGCAGAAGTCGGCCAGCCTGGGCCGGCCGCAAGCTGATATCCTCCACTAGAACGCGAACAAAACTGCTCGTGGGTTGCGGCTGAAAATCCGTGCAGATGATGGCCGAATCACTCATCACGGAAGACGAAGGTTGCGGACATTTGCCTAGGTGCCTTATCGCCCAATCACCCATTGAGCCTGTCTGTTTGCGAAACAATACCTCCGCACCGGTCAGAAGCGCACCTGGCAGCGACTCGGTCCACCCCAGGGGTAATGACAACGGCTCCAGGCTATTGAACTGATACAAGGTAAGCGAGTAGAACTCATTGTGCGGCTCATAGCGCAATGCACGATCCGCTTGGCGGCAGAACAGAAAGCCCCGATGGTCTCTGTTAAACTCAAACCCCATGGTACGCGCCATCCTCAATACATCGAGCTCAGCGGTGGAGCTGTCATTACCGTCATAGAGCACAGCTATATGCAGCAACGACAGCGGGGCCGGCAGGTCCTGAAAGGGACGGGTATGAACTTCGGCAATAATCTCGTGCCGCTGATGATGGTTATGCATGGGTTAACGAAAGGCGTGGCGGTGAAAGTGCGGGTGAAACAAAGTCCGTTAAGTATTTATTCATAGATACGCCAATCTCAACTTCTGCCTGGGGAGGTCGCACTGATTTTCGGGTCGCTACAAGTCGATGCAAGCAACGGTGGATCAGTGGCATCCGTGATAGCTTGTCTGCGTCGAGGGATATTGGCAAATGTGGTGTACGAGCAGAATGGGTATTCCTGGGGGGGGCCGCGATCTCAACAGCG